>JBAXLX010000486.1:0-2109 GCA_037134595.1 Pseudomonadota bacterium | reverse complement strand
AATCGCCCGGAATATTCGCCGCAACCTCATTCAGCGACGACTCCGCATCTTCCAGCATGCGCGCGGCGACGCGTTCGACAAAGTCGCGGCCCATTTCCTCGAGCGTTTCGTCAAAGACTTCGGTGTTGAGCATCACTTCTTCCTGTTCTGAAGGGATGTCGGTCTGTGCCGACGTCGTTCCCTTTCCATGGGCAGCAAGAACCGCCGCCAAAGCACCCCGCGTAATCGGTTTCACCAAGACATCCGTCATGCCTGCCGCCAGAAATTCCGGGATTCGGTCCGGGCTTGCATTCGCCGTCACACCCACCACTGGCACATTAGCGCAGGCCCCACCTTTGCGGATTCCGCGCGTGGCTTCCAGCCCGTCCATTCGGGGCATCGAGATATCCATCAGGATCATATCATAGCGCTGCGCCGCCGCCTGTTCTACCGCCTCTTGCCCGTCCACGGTGACGGTGACCTGATGGCCGCGCAGTTTTAGCATCTCGGTCAAGAGCAGGCTGTTGATCGGGTTGTCCTCGGCAATCAGAATCGACAGTGCCGCCTCTGTCAGATCAACCGTCGCTGCGGTCTGTTCCTGCGGCAAGGCTTTTGCCACGGGCAGCACAAGGTCAAAGGTAAAGGTGCTGCCCTTGCCCAAGGCGCTGTCAACCCGGATTTCCCCGCCCAACGCCTCGGCGCTGAGTTTGGCGATGCCAAGACCCAATCCAGTGCCCTCGCGCATGCGGGCATAGGAATCGTCCAGAGTCTGGAAATTGTGGAAGATACGCTCAAGGTCTTGGTCGGCGATGCCGATACCGGTGTCTTCGACGTCGATCCTCAGATGGACTTTGCCTCCGGCTACGGGTTCGCAAAAGGCGCGGACCGTCACCCTGCCTGCATCGGTGAATTTGATCGCATTGCCGATCAGATTATACAGCACCCGGACGAACAACTGCCGCGGGGCTTCAACCAAGGGGATGGGCTGGTTAGGTTCGATCAGTTCCAGCCGGTTGCCGCGTTTGGCGGCATGCGGTTCGTTTTGCAGCAAAAGGTCATGCAGCACCTGCATCGGCGAAAAGCTGGTCACCGGGTAGCTTTGCCCAGAGGCAGAGCCAAGCCGTGTCAGTTCGAGTACGTTATTCACCTGATCCAGCGCCGCCCACCCGCAAGACAGAATGATTTCTGATAACCAGACCTGCCGCTGATCCAGCGCGGTCGAGCTTTGCATCAACTCTGTCGCGGCGATCAGGCCGTTCAGGGGGGTCCGCATCTCATGGCTCATGACGGCAAGGAAGCGCGACTTGGCCTCTTCGCCCTTTAAGGCGTCGTTGCGGGCCTTTTGTAAGTTCTCTTCGCGTTCCAGCCGTTCCGAGATGTCCCGCAGGAAGGCGATGAACATCGGCTCACCGCCTGCGCCACGGGCTTCGGCCAGTGCGGCTTCGATTGGGACGATGGTTCCGTTGCTGCGATGGGCTTTCAGCTGTATGCGTCCATCGCGGATTTCAGACCAGTTGTCGCGCTCGTGCATCTTCAGATGCAGTTCCGACAGGGGATCGGTCGATCCTTCGCCGCGCACGATGTCGGAAAAGCGCAGGCCCCGCACCTTGCCGCGCAGCATGCCGAACAAACCCTCGGCGGCGCGGTTGCAGTCGATCATACGGCCCTGCGCATCCGCGATCACCACCGCATCAAGCGAGCTTTCGATGGTGGCACGTAGGTTATGCACTGCGCGCACTGTCTGTTGTGCGCGGCGTTGCTGCGCGCGGCTTTGCAGCACGATCACGACCAAAAGCGCCAGCATGACCCCCAAAAGCCCCAGCGATGCCCCGGCAAAAAACTGCAGCGATCGGCGCAGATCGTTTCGGTCGCGGTCAGAGGCGTCCATGACGTCTTGCAGCGACTGCACAACTTCGGTCCTGATCACTGTGGCCATGCCATCGATTTCGGCCGACAACGCAGGCACAACGGCCTGTAAAGCCGCATCGTTCCCGTCGATGACCGGGGTGCGGCGGGCAAAAAAGCCGTCGCTCGCCCAAACCAAGCCTTCCAACCGATGGGCCAGCGCCAGAGACCTGAGCGTGCTGGACCGTTTCACAACCAACATTCGGCTGTAAAAGATGTCATAGG
>JBAXLX010000485.1:0-2109 GCA_037134595.1 Pseudomonadota bacterium | reverse complement strand
CCGTGGCCGATGAACTAAAAATGCTGCGCGTGGCGCGCCAGATCGGCCAGCATCGCGCGGTGCGGGTCAAGGTCACGCATCTGGCGGCCCATGCCATCCCGCCCGACTACCAAGGCCGCGCTGACGCTTACATTGACGAGGTGGCCATCCCCGTGCTGCACCAAGCCGCCGCCTTGGGCCTGATCGACGCGGTCGATGCCTTTTGCGAAGGCATCGCCTTTTCGGTCGCCGAGGTTGACCGCCTCTTCGCCCAAGCCCGCGCTTTGGGCCTGCCCGTCAAGCTGCATGCCGAGCAGCTTTCCGACCTCAAAGGCGCTGTTATGGCGGCGGGGTACGGTGCTTTGTCGGCGGATCATCTGGAATATCTGGGCGACGATGGGGTCGCGGCAATGGCCGCTGCGGGCACCGTCGCCGTGATCTTGCCCGGTGCCTTTTACACCCTGCGCGAAACCCAGATGCCTCCCATCGCTGCCTTGCGGCAGGCGGGTGTGGCCATGGCCGTTGCCACCGATTGCAACCCCGGCTCGTCGCCGATGACCTCGCTGACGCTGGCGATGAACATGGCCTGCACGCTGTTTCGCATGACCCCGCTTGAGGCGTTGCAGGGCACCACCACCCACGCCGCCCGCGCCCTTGGGCTGACCGATTGCGGCGTGCTGGCGGCGGGCAAACGGGCCGACCTGTGCATCTGGAACGCCCGCCATCCGGCGGAATTGTCGTATAGAATCGGGGCAACGCCTTTGCATGCCCGCATGTTTGGAGGCCGCTTTGACGCCTGAAATCCTCACTCCCGGCCAGACCACCTTAGCGCAGTTGGAACGCCTGTTTCGTACCGAAGCGCCTGCTGTGCTTGACGCTTCAGCCCGCGCGGGTGTGGACTGGGCGGCGGCGCAGATCGCCAAGGCTGCGGCGGGGTCAGCGGCGGTTTACGGGGTGAATACGGGGTTTGGCAAACTGGCCAGCCTTAAAATTGACCCGCAAGATACCGAAAAACTGCAGAAAAACCTGATCCTGTCGCATTGCTGCGGCGTGGGTGACCCGATGCCGCGCCAAGTGGTGCGCCTGATGATGGCGCTGAAACTGTTGTCCCTTGGGCGCGGCGCATCCGGTGTGCGCTGGCAGATTATCGAGATGTTGCAATCCATGCTGGCTGCGGGGGTGACCCCTATTATCCCCGCCCAAGGCTCGGTCGGGGCGAGTGGCGATCTGGCCCCCTTGGCGCATATGACAGCGGTGATGATCGGCCACGGTGACGCTGACCATAACGGCCAGATCAAAAGCGCCGCGCAAGCCCTTGCCGATGCAGGGCTTTCCCCCGTTGTGCTTGGCCCCAAAGAGGGGCTAGCCCTGATCAACGGCACGCAGTTTTCCACCGCCTACGCGCTGGCGGGTCTGTTTGGCGCTTGGCGCGGCGCATTGACGGCCCTTGTCACCTCGGCCCTGTCGACCGACGCCATCATGGGCTCAACATCGCCGCTCGAGGCGGAAATTCATGCGCTCCGCGGTCAACCGGGGCAGATTGCGGCGGCGGCTACGCTGCGGGCTTTGCTGGCGGGTTCGGTCATCCGTGAAAGCCACCGCGAGGGGGATGCCCGCGTGCAAGACCCCTATTGCATCCGCTGCCAGCCGCAGGTGACGGGGGCGGCGATGGATATTCTGCGCCAATCCGCCCGCACGCTAGAGATCGAGGCGAATGCCGCCACCGACAATCCCTTGGTGCTGTCGGATGGGCAGATCGTCTCTGGCGGGAACTTTCACGCTGAACCCGTTGGTTTTGCAGCCGATATGATCGCCATGGCGATCAGCGAGATCGGGGCGATTGCGCAGCGCCGTGTGGCTTTGATGGTTGATCCGGTGCTGAGTTTCGATCTGCCCGCGTTTTTGACCCCGCGCCCGGGCCTGAATTCTGGCCTGATGATTGCCGAAGTGACAACGGCCGCTTTGATGAGCGAAAACAAGCATATGGCCCATCCAACGGTGATCGATTCCACCCCCACATCGGCCAATCAGGAGGACCACGTCTCTATGGCCGCGCACGGTGCGCGGCGCTTGGGGCGGATGGTGGAGAACCTGAACGTTATCTTGGGGGTCGAGGCGATCACCGCCGCG
>JBAXLX010000484.1:0-2111 GCA_037134595.1 Pseudomonadota bacterium | reverse complement strand
CTTCAAGGGTGGTTTGAATCCTCAAACTGGTTCTTTGTGGCTAACTGACCAAGCTCACCATCACCTTGCGATCGCGACACTTTTCATCATCGCTGGACATATGTACCGCACCAACTTTGGTATCGGTCACAGCATGAAGGAAATCCTTGAAGCTCACAAGGGACCTCTGACTGGCGAAGGTCACAAGGGTCTATACGAAATTTTGACCTCATCTTGGCACGCACAACTAGCAGTTAACTTGGCTATGTTGGGTTCACTAAGCATCATCGTCGCTCAGCATATGTACGCGATGCCTGCTTATCCTTATATTGCGACCAGCTACGCTACTCAAGTTTCGCTATTTACCCATCACATGTGGATCGGCGGCTTCTGTATTTGTGGTGCTGCTGCTCACGCGGGTATCTTCATGGTTCGTGACTACGATCCTGCCAAGAATGTAAATAACTTGCTCGATCGCATGTTGCGTCAGCGCGATGCATTAATTTCTCACCTTAACTGGGTATGTATTTTCCTTGGCTTCCACAGCTTTGGTCTATATATCCACAACGACACCATGCGTGCATTGGGTCGTCCTCAAGATATGTTCTCCGATACCGCAATTCAGTTGAAGCCTGTCTTCGCCAACTGGATTCAAGGTATTCATGCTGCTGCTGCTGGTACAACTGCTCCTTATTTAAACTCTAGCGTTAGCCCCATCTTCGGTGGCGAAACTATGGTTGTTGGTGGCAAGGTTGCGATGGCACACATGGCTCTTGGTACGGCTGACTTCTTGGTTCACCACATCCATGCGTTTACCATTCACGTTACTGTCTTGATCTTGCTGAAAGGCGTGCTTTATGCTCGCAGTTCTCGCTTGGTTCCAGACAAGGCTGAACTCGGTTTCCGCTTCCCTTGCGACGGTCCTGGTCGTGGCGGCACATGTCAAGTTTCGGCATGGGATCACGTTTTCTTGGGTCTTTTCTGGATGTACAACTGTATTTCTGTTGTAATCTTCCACTTCTCTTGGAAAATGCAGTCTGATATTTTCGGTACTGTTGACGCAAGCGGCACAATCACCAACATGGCTGGCGGTAACTTTGCACAGAGTGCATTGACCATCAATGGTTGGTTGCGTGACTTCTTGTGGGCTCCAGCTTCCAACGTTATTCAATCCTACGGTTCGGCATTGTCGGCTTACGGTTTGATCTTCTTGGGCGCTCACTTCATCTGGGCTTTCAGCCTCATGTTCCTGTTCAGTGGTCGCGGCTACTGGCAAGAACTCATCGAGTCGATCGTATGGGCGCATAACAAGCTCAACGTCGCTCCTGCTATCTCTCCTCGCGCTTTGAGCATCACTCAAGGTCGTGCTGTGGGTCTAGCTCACTACCTGTTGGGTGGAATTGCCACAACTTGGGCATTCTTCCTCGCCCGTTACGGTGCAATTGGGTAAACTGGCTTAATTTTAACGGAGAAATTGAAGTAAAAATGGCAACGAAATTTCCTAAGTTTAGCCAGGCTCTCGCACAAGATCCAACAACCCGTCGGATCTGGTATGCGATCGCCACAGCGAACGATTTTGAAAGTCATGATGGTGTTACTGAAGAAAGTCTTTACCAAAAGATTTTTGCTTCACACTTCGGACATTTGGCAATCATCTTCCTGTGGACATCTGGCAACCTGTTTCACGTAGCGTGGCAGGGTAACTTCGAGCAATGGATTCAAAATCCTCTCACAACACGTCCGATCGCCCATGCGATTTGGGATCCTCATTTCGGTAAGGCGGCTGTTGAAGCATTTACACAAACTGATGCTGCTGGCCCCGTAAACATCGCTTATTCGGGTGTTTACCACTGGTGGTACACCATCGGTATGCGTACCAATGCTGAACTATTTACTGGCGCGATCTGGATGCTAGTATTCGCTGCGGTTCTCCTGTTCGCAGGTTGGTTGCACTTACAGCCTAGCTTCCGTCCTAGCCTTTCTTGGTTCAAGAATGCTGAATCCCGTCTAAACCACCACTTGGCTGGTTTGTTCGGAGCTAGCTCTTTGGCTTGGACTGGTCACATGGTTCACGTTGCGATTCCTGAATCTCGTGGTATCCATGTTGGTTGGGACACTTTCTTGAGCGTTCC
>JBAXLX010000483.1:0-2118 GCA_037134595.1 Pseudomonadota bacterium | reverse complement strand
AGCCAAGCTTTCGGCCCTGCTCAGCCAGCGGCTGAACGTGTCAGGCCGCACGCTCGATACCCGTGTCAACCGCGCCAAATGGCGTTTGCCGCGGCCCGTGCGCAAGGCTGCGGGCGAACTGGTTGCCGCGCAAAACCTCGCCCAAAGCCCCAAACTGCGCCGCCAGTTAGACCAAGACGCCCTAATCCGCGCCTATGATCTGTGCGACGCCCACCTGCGCGGCCTTAACCGCGCCAAGCGGCGCAAAGGCATGATCCTCGACACCGCCGCCCGAATCGCTTTTGCGCTTTTGGCCGTGATCGTTCTGTGGGTCAGCGTTTTGCACTGGCGGGGGTTTGTTTAAGGCCCCCGTGATGCAGGCTCTAGCGCGTCGCGGCTGACCAAAGACACGGTCACAAAAGCCACATACAGCAGCAAGTACCACGACCCCAGCTTGCCCAACCCCGTCCAATGCCCCGAAACATGGCCGGAATACATCCAAGTGCCCGTCAAGGTGCCGATATTCTCGGCCGCCCATAGGGCAAGGCTGGACAAGACCGCCGCCAAGACCATCGGCATCCAGCGTTCCCGGTCTGACACCACAAACCACACCCGCGTGCGCCCAAAAACCAGCGCCGTTGCGGCAAAAAGGCCTAGCCGGATGTCAGGCAGCGCATGGTGGGCGAAGAAATTCACATAGATGGCCCCTGCCAGCACAAAACTTTGCCACAGCGGCGGATAGGGCGCAAAGCGCATCTGAAAGATGCGGATCACCCGCGCGATGTAGCTTCCGACAGCGGCATACATAAACCCCGAAAACAGCGGCACGCCGAGCAGTTTGAACAGCCCAAGCTCGGGATAGGCCCAAGACCCCGCCCCGACTTTGAACCATTCCATCGCCGTTCCGGTCAGGTGAAACAGCACAATCACCCGCGCCTCGGCCCATGTTTCCAGCTTGGCCGCCAAGAACACCGCTTGCGTGACCACCGCGAACAAAAACAGCGCGTCGTAGCGGTGCACAGGCCAATCGGCTTGCCAAACCGCCTTGGAAACAACGATGGCCCCCAGCATCAGCCCGCCAAACAAACAGGCCCAGCCCTGCTTTAGCACGAACATGCCCAACTCACCGCACGGCCCATACAGCAAAACGCGCGCCCGGTCCCCGAGCGCGCGTTCAAGTGATCGGGTGCCCCGGGCCTTGGCCAAGGGCGGTGTCATCTTACAGGTCCGGATAGATCGGGAAAGCGTGGCACAGGGCTTCGACCTTGGCTTTCACCGCAGCCTCAACCGCGCCATTGCCCTCTTCGCCATTCGCGGCCAAGCCGTCGACCACTTCCACAATCCAGCGGCCGATCTGGCGGAACTCTTCCTCGCCAAAGCCCCGTGTGGTGCCCGCGGGGGTGCCCAGACGCACGCCAGAGGTGACAGTGGGCTTTTCGGGGTCAAACGGGATGCCGTTCTTGTTGCAGGTGATATGGGCACGGCCCAGCGCCTTTTCGGTGGCATTGCCCTTCACGCCTTTGGGGCGCAGGTCAACCAGCATCACATGGGTGTCGGTGCCGCCCGTCACCATATCCAAACCGCCCTTCATCAGCTCATCCGCCAAAGCCTTGGCGTTGAGGATGACTTGGCCGGTGTAGGCTTTGAATTCAGGCCGCAGCGCCTCGCCGAAAGCCACAGCTTTGGCGGCGATCACATGCATCAAAGGCCCGCCTTGGATGCCGGGGAAGATGGCCGAGTTGAATTTCTTGGCCAGCTCTTCGTTGTTGGTCAAGATCATGCCACCGCGCGGGCCGCGCAGGGTTTTGTGGGTCGTGGTCGTCGCCACATCGGCATAGGGGAAGGGCGAGGGGTGATGCCCACCCGCCACCAGCCCTGCAAAATGCGCCATATCGACCAGCAGGTAAGCCCCGACCTTGTCGGCAATCGCGCGGAACTTGGCAAAGTCGATCTGGCGCGGCACGGCAGAGCCACCGGCGATGATCATTTTGGGCTGTGATTCGACAGCGAGGCGTTCAACCTCGTCATAGTCAATCAGGCTGTCTTGCTTGCGCACACCGTATTGCACGGCGTTGAACCACTTGCCCGACTGGTTGGGCGCCGCGCCATGCGTCAGGTGCCAGCCCGAGGCGAGGTTCA
>JBAXLX010000482.1:0-2132 GCA_037134595.1 Pseudomonadota bacterium | reverse complement strand
GTCATGCTGAAACATCGCGGATTCCCGGGGCGTCTGCCCGGAACCGACTTCCAATTCACCATCCGCCGCGCCAATCACAAGGATGGCGTGACCAAGATCACCCGCCGCGAACGGTTCAAGGACCGCAAGCATGCCGACCGCAAAGCCGATGAGGGCTTTATGGCCGCCCTTTGGGCGCATTTCGGCGAAGAACCCTTCGAGCGCGGCAATCTAGATGCAGGCCGATTGAGCTGGCTGTTCGGGCGCGAAGTCGTGGCCGCCGAAGACCCGTTTGATCCTGCCAGCTATGATGCCTTGCTAAGGATCGACGTCAAACGCGCCGAAATGGCCTTCCCCGAGGTCTTCGCTGCCGATGCCGCGCCCTATGACTTTGACGCCGACGACGACGGATCGGACGACGCATGACGCCCAGACGCGCCGCCCCAATTTGCCTCAGAAACACGGCTTCATCCGGCGGATCGTTGCCCACCCCATCCTTTCGGCAGTCTTCGGCCTATGTGGCGCGCTTGGCTATGCCAAAGTGTAGTTTGTCCTTTTGCCGTTCCGCAAATGCAGTAGTCTTAGAGCGTCGAAAAACTCTGAGAGGCAGAAAAACATGCAAAAATCCATTATCGCCGTCGCTCTTTTGTCCGTCATGGGCCTTGCAGGCTGCATGCAGGACCCGCTTTCGCGCGGTGCGGCAGGTGCCGTCGCAGGCGTGGCTGTCGCTGACATCACCAACAGCAACCTTGCCACCGGCGCTGTCATCGGCGGCCTTGCCGGTGCGGCAAGCTGCTCTGTTCCGGGCCAATGCCCGAGCTACTGAACCCAAGCTGACCGCCGCCCTTTGCGGCGCAAGGTCTGACACGTCATTGGGACCATCCGGGCACAGCGCCCGGGTGGTCCTTTGCTTATGCGCCGACAAACCCGCGTCCCAGCCCGGACGCAGGACAAGGGGAGAGAGATGTTCGACAAGATACTGATCGCCAACCGGGGCGAAATCGCCTGCCGCGTCATCAAGACCGCCCGCAAGATGGGCATCAAGACGGTGGCGGTCTATTCCGACGCCGACCGCAATGCGCTGCATGTGAAAATGGCCGATGAGGCCGTGCATATCGGCCCGCCCCCGGCGAACCAGTCCTACATCGTCATCGACAAGATCATGGACGCCGTCCGCCTGACGGGCGCGCAGGCTGTCCATCCCGGTTACGGTTTCCTGTCCGAACGCCGCGACTTCGCTGCGGCTTTGGAGGCCGAAGGCGTGGTCTTCGTCGGCCCGCCATCCCCCGCGATTGAGGCGATGGGCGACAAGATCACCTCCAAAAAGATCGCCCAAGCGGCGGGTGTGTCTACCGTTCCGGGTTACATGGGCCTGATTGCCGACGCGGATGAGGCGGTCAAGATCAGCGGCGAAATCGGCTATCCCGTGATGATAAAGGCATCGGCAGGCGGTGGCGGCAAGGGCATGCGCATCGCATGGAACGACGCCGAGGCGCGCGAAGGCTTTCAATCCTCCAAGAACGAAGCCGCCGCCAGCTTTGGCGACGACCGCATCTTCATCGAAAAATTCGTCACCCAACCCCGCCACATCGAAATTCAGGTGCTCGCCGACCAGCACGGTAACTGTGTCTACCTGCACGAACGCGAATGCTCGATCCAGCGCCGCAACCAGAAGGTCATCGAAGAGGCGCCCTCGCCGTTCTTTGATGAGGCAACCCGCAAAGCGATGGGCGAACAGGCCTGCGCCTTGGCCAAGGCGGTGGGATATACCTCAGCGGGCACGGTGGAATTCATCGTGGACGGCAACCGCAACTTTTACTTCCTTGAGATGAACACCCGTTTGCAGGTGGAACACCCGGTCACCGAGTTGATCACCGGCGTCGATCTTGTCGAACAGATGATCCGTGTGGCGAATGGCGAACCCCTGCCGTTCGCTCAGGAAGACCTGAAAATTAACGGCTGGGCGATGGAAAGTCGCCTTTACGCCGAAGACCCCTATCGCAACTTCCTGCCCTCCATCGGGCGTCTCACCCGCTATCGCCCCCCGGTCGAAGGCACTACCCCGCGCGGCGGGATCGTCCGCAACGACACCGGCGTGTTTGAGGGCGGCGAGATCAGCATGCATTACGATCCGATGATCGCCAAGCTCTGCA
>JBAXLX010000481.1:0-2142 GCA_037134595.1 Pseudomonadota bacterium | reverse complement strand
AATTGACGGCCATCTTTGGCGATATGGGCTTTGCCGTGGCCGAAGGGCCGCAGATCGAAAGCGACTGGTACAATTTCGACGCGCTCAACATTCCCCCCGAACACCCCGCGCGCCAAGAGCATGACACGTTTTTCATGGCCCGCGCCGCCGATGATGCCCGCCCACCGCATGTGCTGCGCACCCACACCTCGCCCGTGCAAATCCGCGCGATGACCGCCCAAGGCGCGCCGATCCGCGTGATCGCCCCCGGCCGCGTGTACCGCATGGATATGGACCAAACCCACGCCCCGATGTTTCACCAAGTCGAAGGTCTGGCGATTGACCGCGACATTTCGATGGCAAATCTGAAATGGACGCTGGAAGAATTCTGCCGCGCCTTTTTCGAGGTGCCCTCGGTCGAACTGCGCTTTCGCGCCAGCCATTTCCCCTTCACCGAACCCTCAGCCGAAGTGGACATTCGCTGCTCTTGGGAAGGCGGTCAGCTTAAAATTGGCCAAGGCGACTCGTGGCTGGAAATCCTCGGCTCTGGCATGGTGCACCCCAAGGTTCTGGCCGCCGCAGGCGTTGACCCCGCCAAATGGCAAGGCTTTGCCTTTGGCATGGGCATAGATCGCATCGCGATGCTGAAATATGGCATTCCCGACCTGCGCGCCTTTTTCGAATCTGACCTGCGCTGGCTGCGCCATTACGGCTTTGCAGCCCTTGACATGCCCGATTTGCCCGGCGGCTTGTCGTCTTAACCGCCGCATGGCCGCCCCGCGGCCCCGCGCAACGCTTTTCCCTCGCCCTGCCCCGCAGGGTTACGTCCCCCGGAGGCTGCAATGAAATTCACCCTGTCTTGGCTGAAAGATCACCTCGACACCTCGGCCCCGATCGAGGCCATCACCGAAGCCCTGACCGACCTTGGGCTAGAGGTTGAAGAGGTGGTGAACCCCGCAGCCAAGCTGGCGCCCTTTACGATTGCCAAGATCCTGCACGCCGAAAAGCATCCCGATGCCGACAAGCTGCGCGTTTGCCGCGTGCTGACGGATGAGGGCGAAAAGCAAATCGTCTGCGGAGCCCCCAATGCGCGTGAAGGGATCACGGTCGTTCTGTGCAAACCCGGCGATTACGTGCCCGGCATTGATGTGACCTTGGGCGTGGGCAAAATTCGCGGCGTGGAAAGCCACGGGATGATGGCATCGGAACGCGAATTGGAACTGTCAGACGAACATAACGGCATCATCGAACTGCCCTCGGGCGAGGTCGGGCAGCGGTTTATCGATTGGCTGGCCGTGAACCGCCCCGCCACGGTCGATCCGATGATCCATATCAAAATCACCCCCAACCGCCCCGACGCCTTGGGCGTGCGCGGTGTGGCCCGCGACCTTGCGGCGCGGGGCTTGGGCGTGTTGAAACCCATGCCTGCGGCTGTGATCAAGGGCGGCTTCCCCTCGCCCATCGGGGTTGCGATTGACGCCGACCTGAAAGCCAAGGGCTGCCCGCATTTCGCTGGCCGCACCATTCGCGGTGTGACCAATGGCCCCTCGCCCGATTGGCTGCAACAGCGGTTGAAGGCGATTGGCTTGCGCCCGATCTCGGCGCTGGTCGATATCACCAACTACTTCACCTACGGCCTGAACCGCCCGCTGCATGTGTTTGATGCGGGCAAAGTCATGGGCACGCTGCGCATTCATGCCGCCGTGGGCGGGGAAGAGTTTCTGGCGCTGGACGGCAAGACCTACACCTTGCGCGCGGGTATGATGGCGATTTCCGATGCGGCGGGGGTGGAATCGCTGGCCGGTATCATGGGCGGCGAAGTGTCAGGCTGTAGTGAGGCCACGACGGATGTCTTCTTGGAAAGCGCCTTTTGGGACCCGATCACGATTGCCGCCACGGGACGTGCGCTGAAAATCAACTCTGACGCGCGCTACCGCTTTGAGCGCGGCGTGGATCCGGCCTTTACGCTAGAAGGGTTAGACCTTGCCACGCAGATGATCTTGGACCTGTGCGGCGGTGAAGCGTCTGACGTGGTGCAAGACGGCGCGCCCTTGGATGTCAGCCGCGCTTATAAGCTTGATCCGGCACGTCTGATCTCGTTGGTGGGGATGGACATCCCCGAAGCGGTGCAGCGCAAGACCTTGGAAGATTTGGGCTTTACCC
>JBAXLX010000480.1:0-2145 GCA_037134595.1 Pseudomonadota bacterium | reverse complement strand
CTGAACCATCTCGGCCCGTTGATTGAGCGCCACCACCTCAAGCCGCAAGATGCCGCGCTCTGGCCGCGACGTGGGCCGCTTTTCCACGACCGTCAGCGTCGCCTGAATCGTGTCACTGCACAAAACCGGCGCGCGAAAGCTCCACTCCCACCCAAGAGAGGCGATGGCGCGCAACTGTGCCGGGCATTGGTTCTTAAGCCCGTCAATCAGCGACAAAACCAGCAAACCATGCGCCACACGGGCCGAAAAGCCGTGGCGCTGGGCGGCTGCATCGCTGTCGTGGATTTCAAAATGGTCCCCCGTCAGATCGGCAAAGGCGTCGATCATCGCGGACGTCACCGTCAGCGGTGCCGTTTCAATCCGGTCGTCTAGTGCCACATCGTCAAAGCCATAGTGACCTGCCGCTAAGGTCCTCATGCCGGAACCGGCGCATCTTCGCGCAACAGGCCCTTGGCTTTCAGATCAGCCCAGAACGCAGCGGGGATTGGATGGGTGAACCAAGCCAAGTTCTGCTGCAGCTGCTCGACATTCCGCGTCCCCGCGATGAAAGACGCGATTGCCGGATGGGCGACTACAAATTGCAAAGCGGCGGCGGGCAAGGGCACGTTGTGGGCAGCGCAGACCGCCTCGATCTTGGCCACCTTCTCCATCACGGCCGCGGGGGCTGCAGAATAGTTGTATTTCGCCCCGGGTTTCGCCCCAGTGGCCAGAATGCCAGAGTTAAAGCCACCCCCCACCAGCACGGCCGCACCGCGCGCCTCGCACAGCGGCAGGAAATCGGTCAGGGCCTCTTGTTCCAGCAAGGTATAGCGTCCCGCCAAAAGGAAGCAGTCAAAGTCGCGCTGCTGCAATGCGGCGTGGCAGACTTCCCACTCATTCACACCAACGCCAATGGCTTTCAGCACCTTCTGATCGCGCAAAGACGCAAGGGCGCGGTAGCAGCCGTCCATGGCTTGCTTGAAGACCTCGGGCTGGTCTGCCCCGCGCGTGAAGCCGTCGATGTCGTGGATGAACATGATGTCGATATGCTCTAGCGCCAGACGCTGCAGGCTGTCTTCGACCGAGCGCATCGTGCCGTCATAGGTATAATCGAACTGCATCGTGAAGGGTGCCGCATTGACCCAAGGCGCATAGCTGACGCTAGAGCGTTTGGCCGGTTTCAGCAACCGCCCGACTTTTGAGGCAAGGACAAAGTCATCGCGCCTCTTCCAGCGCAGGGCTTGGCCGGTGCGAGCCTCGGACAGGCCGTGGCCGTACATCGGGGCTGTGTCATACAGACGAATGCCTGCATCCCAAGCCGTGTCGAACATGGCGGTAGAGGTTGTCTCGTCAATCTCGCGCAGGAAGTTGCCCACAGGGGCGGTGCCAAAGGCAAAGGCGGTTACATCCAGATCGACTCGTCCGAATTTGCGCTTTTGGGTCGGTTGCATGAGCGGCTTCCCGTGTGTAAGTAACTATATGGTTATCTGTATCCCAGTTTTTGCTTGGCGCAAGCCCGTTTCCGGCGTGCCGCAGTTTTTTCGGCCTTGACCTTGGGGGCTGACCTTACAATAATGTAACCAGATGGTTACTAAAGGCGAAGTTCGATGTATCTGACCCAGACCCACATTCAGGTGCGCGATATGGCGCGCACCTTCGCCGATGACGTGATCCGTCCCATTGCGGAGGCGTTGGACCGCGACGAAACCTTTCCCGCTGGCCTTTACGACGACATGGCAAAGCTTGGCTTGTTTGGCATTGGCGTGCCCGAAGCCCTTGGTGGGCCGGGGTTTGATACGTTGACCTATGCTTTGGTGATGGAGGAGCTGTCGCGCGGCTATTCCTCGATCGCCGATCAATGTGGTTTGCTAGAGCTGATTTCAACCCTTTTGGTCCGTCACGGATCGCCGATCCAGCAAAGCTGGATGCCCGATATGCTGGCGATGAAGACAAAGGTCGCTTATTGCATCACAGAGACCGAGGCTGGCACCGATGTGTCCGGCATTCGCACCCTCGCGGTGAAAGATGGCAGCGGCTGGGTGCTGAACGGTAGCAAGATCTGGATCCACAACGCGCCGGTGGCCGATCTGGCCTTTGTGCTGGCGCGCACGGATAAAGAGGCTGGCAATCGCGGCATGTCGATTTTCATCGTCGATCTGCACGCCC
>JBAXLX010000479.1:0-2148 GCA_037134595.1 Pseudomonadota bacterium | reverse complement strand
GGCTTTCCACCGACAGATACCGCGTGCCCCGTTTGCCGCAGGCATTGGCGCAATCAAAGACGTTGTAATGATGCTGTTTGAGGACCGGCGCACCTTCCAGCGTCATCGTGCCGCAAACATGGTCATTGCAGGCGTCAATCTGGGACTTGGTAAAGCCAAGGTGGCGCAGCAGGTCAAAGCTGGGGTCAGCCAGTTTTTCCGCCGGAATGCCCAAGGTGCCTTTGCAGAAATCCTCGCCCAGCGTCCATTGGTTAAAGACAAAGCGGATGTCAAAGGCAGTGGGCAGGGCGGCTTCGATCTTTTCAATCTCGCGCGGGCCAAAGCCGTGGCCGATCAGGGCGGTGTGGTTGATCGCAGGGGCCTGCGCGATAGAGCCGTGGCCCACAGCATAGGCCACCATTTCGGCGATCTGGTGGCTGGGATAGCCCAAGGTTTCCAAAGCACCGGGAACCGATTGGTTGATGATCTTGAAATAGCCCCCCCCCGCCAGCTTCTTGAACTTCACCAGCGCAAAATCCGGCTCGATACCGGTGGTGTCGCAATCCATCACCAGCCCGATGGTGCCGGTGGGGGCAATGACGGTGGTTTGGGCGTTGCGATAGCCATGCGCCTCGCCCAAGGCCAGCGCTTCATCCCACGCCGATTTGGCCAAGGCCACCAGCGTTTGATCGGGGCAGTTGCGATGATCCAGCGTGACGGGGTCAACATTCAGCCCCTCGTAAGCGCCCGTGCCATGCGCTGCCGCGCGGTGGTTGCGGATCACGCGCAGCATGTGCTTGGCGTTGCGATCATAGCTGGGGAAAGCGCCCAACTCCTTGGCCATCTCGGCCGAGGTGGCATAAGACACACCCGTCATCAGCGCCGTCAAAGCCCCGCACAAAGCACGGCCCTCTTTGCTGTCGTAGCCTAAACCCATGTTCATCAGCAAACCGCCGATATTGGCATAGCCAAGGCCTAGCGTGCGGAAATCATAGGACAGTTGGGCAATCTCTTTTGAGGGAAACTGCGCCATCATGACCGAGATTTCCAGCGTGATCGTCCACAGCCGTGTGGCGTGCATATAGGCTTCGGCGTCAAACTTGGCGTTTTTCTGGAAGGTCAGCAGGTTCATCGACGCCAGATTGCAGGCCGTATCATCCAGAAACATATATTCCGAACACGGATTCGATCCGCGGATCGGCCCGTCTTCGGGGCAGGTGTGCCATGCGTTGACTGTGTCGTGAAACTGGATGCCGGGGTCAGCGCAAGCCCAAGCGGCATGGCCGATCTGGTCCCACAGCTCGCGCGCCGAGATGGTCTTGGCGACCTTGCCATCGGTGCGGCGGATCAGTTCCCACGGCAGGTCGTCTTTGACGGCCTTCAGGAACGCATCCGTCACGCGGACCGAGTTGTTCGAATTCTGGCCCGACACCGTCATATAGGCTTCCGAATCCCAATCGGTGTCATAGGTGGGAAATTCGATCGAGGTGAAGCCTTGCTTGGCGTATTGCAGAATGCGGAAGGTGTAAGTGTCAGGGATCATGGCCTTTTTGGCCGATTTGATCGCCGCTTTCAGCGCGGGGTTCTTGGCCGGATCAACCGAATCCTCCGACGACCCATCCCATGTGCGAATGGCGGTGAAAATCTCGTTCAGGCGCGCTTCATGCGCCTTGGAACCCGCCACCAGCGAGGCCACCTTTTGCTCTTCGATCACTTTCCAGTTGATAAAGGCTTCCACATCGGGGTGATCCATATCGCAGATCACCATCTTGGCCGCACGCCGCGTGGTGCCGCCCGATTTGATCGCCCCCGCCGAACGGTCGCCGATCTTCAAAAACCCCATCAGGCCCGAAGATTTCCCACCGCCTGACAGCTTCTCGCCCTCGCCGCGCAGCGAGGAAAAGTTGGTGCCGGTGCCCGAGCCGTATTTGAACAGCCGCGCTTCGCGCACCCGCAGGTCCATGCTGCCGCCGTCCCCCACCAGATCATCGCGCACCGACTGGATAAAGCAGGCGTGCGGTTGGGGATGTTCATAGGCCGAGTCAGACTTGGTCAGCACCTTGGTCTGGTGATCAACATAGTAATGGCCCTGCGACGGCCCATCGATGCCGTAGGCCCAGTGCAGGCCGGTGTTGAACCATTGCGGAGAGTTCGGCGCCGCCATCTGGC
>JBAXLX010000478.1:0-2156 GCA_037134595.1 Pseudomonadota bacterium | reverse complement strand
ACAGGTTGGGCATGGATCACTTCGCGCCCCTCGCCGATGTCAGGCGCATCACAGGCGGCCAGCATACGGGCGACATCATTGTCGCGCACCAAGGTTTCGGGCAGATCAATCTCGCCCGCAAGCCCATAACTGCGCGGTTCGCCGCCCGAAAAGCATGCAATCACATGGTCAACCCGCACGTTGGCCATTTTCTGCGCTGCCTGAACCGCGGTGCGAATGGCGCGTTCGGTTTCGTTCATGGCGCTGATCTCGCCAAAGCGCACCCCCCGCGAGCGGGTGGTGGCCGCGCCGATCACGCGAAAGTTCGCTTGCCCGGCCATCGACCCCATGCCATCGGCGTCTCTGGGGTCTTCAAGATCGTCAAATCGCAAGATCAGGCAGGCGATTTTCGACGTGCCGACATCCAAAATCGCGATCATGCCCCTTTGCAGGGCCGTCTTGCGCAAATGGCGCATGGCACGTTGGGATTGGTACAGGTCAGTCATGACTTTGACTCCGTGGGAACGGTGATGCCATGCGCAAGGCGCAGCGCATCAAGGGCTGTCGGGGCAAGGCGAAGGACAGGACGTTGCGGGTTACGCAGATCGACGACGACCAGATCGCGGGCAAGAAGGCTTTCAGCCCGGTTCAGCGCGATGAGCGTTTCCACCGCGGCCACCGGCGCTTCGGCGGGCAAAAGGATGCGCTGGTTGCGATCCAAGACCATATCCCAACGGCGGGCGCCGACCCGCACCAAACCACGGATCCGGCTGGACAAGGGGCTGGCGGCTTGCAGCAATGCCTTGGCCTCTGGGATGGATTGCTCCGCCCCCTCGCCCGCGATCAGCGGCAGATCTGCGCGGTCAGCGCGCTGTGCCAATCCAGCGATGCGGTGGCCGGTGTCGTCGAGCAAGATCAACCCCGCCTGCGTCCGCCAGACCCAGGCAGGTTGGCGTTCTGTGATGGTGACCTGCACCTCATGACCGGCGCCAAGGCGCACAACGGCGCGGCCGACCGCGTCAAAGCTCTCGGTCGTGATCCGGATCGCATTCAGATCCAGCGCCAGCGCCGATTGCGGCAAAGGCAAGGCCAACTTGGCGCGCACCGCATCGGCCAAAGCGGGCGAGGCCCCGTCGATCGCCAGCAGGTTGACCATGAACATCGGCCGCTCGGTCACATGATCTTTAGCCGAGGTCACCATGACCCAAAGTCCCTCGCGCCGCGCGGGGTTGGCCAAGACCAAAGCCACGCCGAGGGCCAAAATCAATGCAGGCATCCAAAAGCGCAAAAAGCGGCGGAACGACGGCGTCAGCCACAGGCGCTGCATCTTATAGGCCCAGCGCGAGGGGGCCGGATCGCGGCGGCGGGGAAGGGCGCGGCTTAGCGATTGCATGAGGCGTCCTTTACGATCCAGTCGCACAAATCCGCGAAAGAGATGCCGCAATAAGCCGCCTGTTCGGGGGCCAGCGAGGTCGGCGTCATGCCGGGTTGCGTGTTGGTTTCCAGCAAGATCAACCCCGCCAGCCCCCAGCTTTCCTCCCAGCGAAAATCGGTGCGGCTGAGCCCACGGCACCCCAAAGCCTTGTGCGCGCGCAGGGCATAGTCCAGACACGCCGCTGCAATCGTGTCGGGAAGGCGGGCAGGCACCTCGTGCCTGCTGCCGCCGGGTTTGTATTTGGCATCAAAATCATACCAGCCGTCGGTCAGAATATCGGTCACGGTCAAGGCCCGCTCGCCCATCACCGCCACGGTCAATTCGCGCCCCGGCGCATAGGCTTCGACCATCACCGTCTCGGGCATGGTGTCTGCCAATCGCGGCGCATTCTCGCCCACCCGCACCATATAGACCCCGACCGAGGAGCCTTCGTTGTTGGGCTTGACCACATAGGGCGGCGGCAAGACATGACCGCGTGCCACATCGTCGCGCGATGCCAGAACCGATCCCACCACCGGCAGGCCTGCCGCGACATAAGCGGCCTTGGTGGCGGTTTTGTCCATCGCCAAGGCAGAGGCCAAAACGCCCGAATGGGTATAGGGAACGCCCAACCATTCCAGCAGGCCCTGCACACAGCCGTCTTCGCCGTAGCGCCCGTGCAAGGCGTTAAACACCACGTCGGGCTTGATGTCATGCACACGTGCGGGCAGATCGCGACCAGCGTCCAGCGCCACCACGTCAT
>JBAXLX010000477.1:0-2162 GCA_037134595.1 Pseudomonadota bacterium | reverse complement strand
CTGACATCGCCACCCACAGAGGCCCCCCAGCCTTCGCCGGCATTCTCCGCCTCGGACCCACCATATTTACCGTCGCCCACAATGGGATGGCCGATTTCAGCCATATGCGCCCGCAACTGGTGGGTGCGGCCGGTGATCGGCTCCAGCGCCATCCAAGACAGGCGCGTGCCAAGGAACCAGAGCGTGAAGTAATCGGTCTGGGCGCGCTTCGCGTCAGGATATTCGCCCACCTTGCCGGGGTGGATGCACATCATCTTTTCGCCCTCGCCGCGCTTGCCATGTCCCGGCGCTTTCATTAGCGCATATTTGATCGAGCCTTTGCGCGGATGCGGCACGCCAGCGACAACGGCCCAGTAAATCTTGCGCGTGTTGCGGTGGCGCAGCGATTCCGACAAGCCGCGCGCGACACGATCCGTGCGCGCCAGCATCAACAGGCCGGAAGTGTCCTTATCCAAGCGGTGCACCAGTTTGGGGCGGTCCTTGTAGCCGAACTTCAACGCCTCGGTCAGGCCATCGACGTGGCGGTCCCCCTGCCCCGATCCGCCTTGCGAGGGCAGACCTGCCGGTTTGTTCAGGACGATCATGTGATCATCCATGAACAGGATGCAGTCTTGGATCATCTTGGCATCGGCATGGCTGACGCCATCCGGGCGCGGGCGCGAGGGCGCTTCGGTTTCAGGCAAGGGCGGCACGCGCACGGTCTGGCCGGGGTTGATGCGGTCCGAGGCCTTGGCCCGCGCGCCATCGACGCGGACCTGTCCGGTGCGGCACATCTTTTCCACCGCCCCTTGGGTCAGTTGCGGGAAACGCCGCTTGAACCAGCGGTCAAGGCGCTGTTCGCCCTCGTCTTCCGAGACGGTCAGGGTTTTGACACCGCTCATGGCTTACAGGCTCCGGGCAAGGGCCGCGCCTAGGGCGACGGCGAAAAGGGAAAGGCCGACCGAGGCCGCCACATAAACCGCCGCCTGCACGGGTTGCCCCGATTGCCACAGCTTCAGCGCATCCAGCGAAAAGGCCGAAAACGTGGTGAAACCGCCAAGAATGCCGGTCATGAGCAGGGGCGAAAGCTGGGTCCGCTGGGCCAGGGTGACGAAAAGGACACCCATCGCGAAACATCCGCCGATGTTGACGGCCAGCGTGCCCCATGGCCCACCCGGGGCGATCCGCGCGGCGGCGGTCACGGTCAGGTAGCGGGCCACGGAACCGAGGGCTCCGCCCAAGGCGACAGGGATCATGCTTTGGATCATGGGGGTTCCATTGCCCCTTGGGCCGAGAATGTCAACGGGGGAAGGGATTGCGGGACAGTCGCGGGGGTGTTTGCGGAGCCACCCCCTCACCCTAACCCTCTCCCCCGAGGGGAGAGGGGAGTGCGCCAAGTTCGGACAGGCTGCGCGCATGACAGGGGGGGCGGCTCTCCCTCTCCCCTTGGGGGAGAGGGTCGGGGTGAGGGGACGGCTATCCCCCCTGCCGCTTTGCCCGAAGTTTGGCAAAATACTCCACCCGTTTCTTCAACTCACGCTCAAACCCGCGCTCTGGCGGGGCGTAGAACACCGGGCGTTTCATGCCTTCGGGGAAGTAATCCTGCCCGGAAAAGCCATCCTCAGCCTCATGGTCATAGGCATAGCCTGACCCATAACCGATCTCTTTCATCAACTTGGTCGGTGCGTTCAGGATATGCCGCGGCGGCATCAGGCTGCCCGTCTCGCGCGCCGCCGCCCGCGCGGCCTTGTAGGCGACATAGACCGCGTTCGATTTCGGGGCGAGCGCCAGATAGACTACCGCGTTGGCAAGGGCCAATTCGCCCTCAGGGCTGCCCAGCCGTTCATAGGTCTGCCACGCCGCGATGCAGTGCTCTTGCGCCTGCGGATCGGCCAGACCGATATCCTCGACCGCCATCCGCGTCAGGCGGCGGGCAAGGAAGCGAGGGTCTTCCCCGCCTTGAAGCATCCGCGCGAACCAGTACAAAGCGGCATCCGGGTCCGAGCCACGGATGGATTTATGCAGGGCAGAAATCAGGTTGTAATGCTCTTCCCCCGACTTGTCGTATTTCGCTGCCCGCCGCATCAGGCGTTGCGACAGCGCGGCGCGGTCCAAGGGACGGTCCAACTTCCACGCCGCCACCTGTTCGATCAGATTGAGCAGCGCGCGGCCATCACCATCGG
>JBAXLX010000476.1:0-2182 GCA_037134595.1 Pseudomonadota bacterium | reverse complement strand
GTCTGGTCGGCGAAGCCGCCAAAGAGGGTCTGCGGATCAAAACCGGGGTCGAGCCCGAGTTCTTTTTGCTCAACCCCGAAGGTACGCAGATTTCCGACCCCTATGATACGGCCGAAAAGCCCTGCTACGACCAGCAAGCCGTGATGCGCCGTTATGATGTGATCGCCGAAGCCTGCGATTACATGCTGGAACTGGGCTGGGAAGCCTATCAAAACGACCATGAAGACGCGATTGGCCAGTTTGAGATGAACTGGAAATACGACGACGCGCTGCAAACCGCCGACAAGCACAGCTTCTTCAAGTTCATGACAAAATCGGTGGCCGAAAAGCACGGCTTCCGCGCGACCTTCATGCCCAAGCCGTTCAAGGGGCTGACAGGCTCTGGCTGCCACGCCCATATCTCGGTCTGGTCGCTGGATGGCAAAACCAACGCGTTTTCTGACCCGACCAAAGAGCTGTCGCTGTCGGATCAGGGGCGCACCTTCCTTGGCGGGATCATGAAGCACGCCTCAGCCTTGGCGGCGATCTGCAATCCCACCGTCAACAGCTACAAGCGGATCAACGCGCCGCGCACCTCTTCGGGCGCGACTTGGGCCCCGAACAGCGTGACCTGGACCGGCAACAACCGCACCCATATGGTGCGCGTCCCCGGTCCGGGCCGCTTTGAACTGCGCCTGCCCGATGGCGCGGCTAACCCCTATCTGTTGCAAGCCGTCATCATCGCTGCCGGTCTGGATGGTGTGCGAACCAAGGCTGATCCGGGCAAGCGCTATGACATCGACATGTATCAGCAGGGCCATACCGTCAAAGGTGCGCCGAAACTGCCGCTGAACCTGCTGGATGCGCTGCGCGAATACGACAAGGACAAGACGCTGAAGGCGATGATGGGCGAAGAATTCTCGACCGCCTATGTCAAACTGAAAGAGCGTGAGTGGAACTCCTACGCCTCGCATTTCTCAAGCTGGGAACACGACAACACGCTGGACATCTGACCCGTCCCGTCGAAAAGCAAAACGCCCGCACCTTCACGGTGCGGGCGTTTTTCATTCTGCGAACCGCCTCAGCTTTGCGGGCGGCTCTTTTTCGGGTCATAGGCCGACAAGGGCGTGATCACAGCGGGCAGGCGCTTCTGGTGGCCGTCCAGCTTGCCGACCTCAATCGCGGTTCCCACCTCGGCATGGGCGACATCCACCCGCGCCAGCGCAATCTGCTTGCCCAGCAAGGGCGACCGCATGGCCGAACAGACCACCCCTACCTGCGCGCGCCCGATGTGCAGGCAATCGCCATGCCCCACATCGGTGGCGGCGTCGATCTCTAGCCCCACGAATTTGCGCGACGGATGCTCCTTGCGCCGGATCAGCGCATCGCGGCCGATAAAGTCGTCAGGTTTGGACTTCAGCGGCACGGTAAAGCCGATCCCAGCCTCAAACGGGTCCGTCTCATCGCTGAAATCGTAGCCGGCAAAGATCAACCCCGCCTCAATCCGAACCATATCCAGCGCCAAGAGGCCCATGGGCCGGATCTCATGCGCGGCCCCGGCCTGCATCACGGCCTGATAAACCGCTGCGGCATCCTTGGGATGGCAGAACACCTCATACCCCAACTCGCCGGTATAGCCAGTGCGGCTGACCACCAAGGGCGGGCCAGAGGGATGGCCCAACCGCGCCACGGCAAAGCGGAACCACCCCAGTTCCGTCAGCGTCGGTTGCGTCGGCGCGGTCCAGATCAGCGAGGACAGGATTTCGCGGCTTTTCGGCCCCTGCACCGCGATGTTGTGCAACTGGTCGGTCGAGGACCGCACCATCACCTTCAGCCCCAGCTTTTCCGCCTGCTCACGCATCCAGATGCCGCCGTAATCATCCCCGCCGATCCAGCGGAAGTTGTCACGGCCCAGACGGAACAGCGTGCCATCGTCGATCATGCCGCCATGTTCATAACACATGGCCGAATAGACCACCTGCCCCACGGCCAGCTTTTTGACATCCCGCGTCAGCACCCATTGCATCAGCGCCTCGGCATCCGGGCCGGTCACCTCAAACTTCCGCAGGGGCGACAGGTCAATCACCGCCGCGCGTTCCCGGCAGGCCCAGTATTCGTCAATCGGTCCTGCGGCGGCAAAAGCATTGGGCAGCCAATAGCCGCGATATTCGACCATGTTCCGCGTGCGGGCCGAGGTTTCGGG
>JBAXLX010000475.1:0-2190 GCA_037134595.1 Pseudomonadota bacterium | reverse complement strand
TCACCGTGCGCGCCCAAATCCAAGCAATAACGGTGAGGTTTTGTCCAACGAGAGGCTTAAGGTCAGTCCTACTCTTAGCCATCTCAGCAGTAATATGAACTGGAGGATAAAGGTGCCCGATGCGCTTGTAAGCCTCCTCACGCATCCATGCGCCATAGCGGCGAACATCTTCTGCTAATCCTGCTGCGCCCGGCCAGCCTTTCGGCAAATCAAGCGCTCTCGTCTTTTCTTCTGCAGGCAATGGTCCGACCGGACTGTGCCCCGCGAATTTCGGGGGAATTTCGATCATCGCTTTATTGATAAGCACGGCTACTGGATTCAGATCGGAAGCGTGAGCTTCCAATCCAAGCCGCTGTGCCTCAAGAGGGATGGCTCCCCCCCCTGCAAACGGATCGTGCATCGCAGGAAGTATATCAGGGTTGAATAACTCGGCTGCTTGTGGGTGATCTTTGTTTAATTCACACACTTCACGCCACGATCTCTTGATTTCCGCACGGGCTCTGTCCAATACACTTTCATTCGTTGTATTTTCCCACAGCACGAGTTCTTCTATTAATCGGAAAAGCCGTTGCCGTTCTATGGCCGCTTCCTTTTTATTCTTTCCGTATTTAAAGCCACCTCCCTGTTGATAGCCAGGATCGTTAACAAGTTGAGCAAAGATTACTGCACGCGCTGCGGCAAGTGGGCGTCGAGCCCACCAAAGATGCAAAGTGCTTGGGTGCCCATGTCTGATGGATTTCTCCTTCGCTGCGGCAATATTTATTGCGTCGAGCGGAAGGGCAACCTCAATCAACTTTCTTGGCGATTTTATTGGGGCTGTTGAAACCGTCATTGGACTACCTTTGTAAGTGGGGTGGACGTAGCAACGCTGAAGCCAGCCATTTCATCGACAATTGTTTTGGCGCTCCTGGAAAGGATAAAGAAACTTTGTGGTGGGTGATATATCATGCGCGTTGCCAACGCTGCTTTTGTGATTGGCTTGGAAGCAAGCTGAAACGCCTCAAGTTCGTAGCAGCCTATCGTTTCATCGTTTC
Organism: Pseudomonadota bacterium; assembly: GCA_037134595.1. GTDB lineage: Bacteria > Pseudomonadota > Alphaproteobacteria > Rhodobacterales > Rhodobacteraceae > Stagnihabitans. The sequence goes on along the minus strand of JBAXLX010000475.1, from coordinate 1,156 downwards.
CGATATAGGCAGCTATTTCCGCAGGCATCATGTTCATCTCTTTTGCGCGAGCAAGAGCCTCATCCTTTGTTGCAGTGAAAATTCTTCTGATCTTAGCGCGTGCAAAAACAGCACCAATTGGGTTCTTAATGTGAAAATAGAGCCATTTGTAGCTAGCTGATTTGGTGGGTATGCGTTTGCGGATTACGACACTAAACAGCTTGCCACGCAGATGCTCTTTCGACTCAGGTCCGAAGGAAACAACGATGGCATCGGATTGTTCCTCGGGTAGGGTCGCTTTAGCGGGAATCAGTTTTTGAATTTTCATGGCATTTGGTGACTAAAGGTTTGTGATCTTTCAAGTAATGCCTTGAGTTCAAAGTTAACCGAGGACACTCCCCAGCCGGGTTCAGTGTCGAATGGGTTTTGGAGGTAGAACGGGCCTTCCACGGCATCGTCTTCGCCTACGAGAACTATGGCGAGGTGGAATTTCTCGGACTGATTCAGCGCATAAAGCATTTCGTTGCGCGTAATCGTGACAGTGGTAGCACCCTTCACACGGCCTTTGACTTCAATATGGCGGGCCTCGGGTTGTTTGCCGTTCGTGGTCGGAGGATATGAGGTTATGTCCCATCCGCATTTCTGCGCGGAGACATCCACCGTGCGACAACCGCGTGATTCTTCGATGCGTCGGACAGCATCCATCGCCAGCTTTTCAATGCGGGAACGGGCGGCGGGGTCGGTGGAGAAGGCTGTGGCTGTGGCGTTGTCGGGCGATTCGTCGCCGCGTAGCTTGCGCAACAAACCGGCTGGCACCACAAGCGCACCACTGAGCACGACCGGCGTCGCCGACGTGACATGCCGCATAGACTTGAGTTCTCGTTCGCGGCTTTCGAGTCGTGATTCGAGGTCAGATAGGGTGCGGCGCGCGTTTTCTAGATTGAGGCGAACGTCCTTTCCGGCTGCTTTGTCATCGGTGAGCTTAATGTAACGGTCAGACCAGAAATCAATTTCCTTGGTGAGCCGTTCATGAACCGCTGCCAGTGTCTTATCTACGTGGGCAATCCGCCGTTCAGCGACTTCACTATAATGCTCTGGCACGAGCGTGGAGGCCGCGAGAGCAAGCGCCCGCTGTTCCAAGCCTGAAGTCAGCCATGGCGCAGCCAGCACGTCGGCT
>JBAXLX010000474.1:0-2191 GCA_037134595.1 Pseudomonadota bacterium | reverse complement strand
ATTGCACCGTATTGGTGAGTTCCGACAGAGAGAAGGGCTTGGGCAGGAAGATGGAATTGGGCACCTGACCCTGCGCTTCGGACAGGCAATCTTCGGAATAGCCCGACACGAAAACCACGCGCACGTCGGGCCGGGTTTCCATCGCCTGCATCACCCAAGTGGGGCCGTCCATGCCGGGCATCACCACATCGGTAACGAAAATGTCGATCTGCAAACGCGGATCTTGCAGCAGGGTCAGGGCTTCCTCAGCGGTCCCCGCCTCAAGCACGGTGTGACCCTTGAGACGCAGCGCGCGGGAGGCGAAGGCGCGCACCGGGGCCTCATCCTCGACCAACAGGACCACGCCTTCGGCTTTGCGCCGCAGGGGGCTTGGTTTCACGAAGTCGAGGACCGGTTCAGCGGCGGGCAGGTCATGGACGGGAAGCCACACCTCAAAGCTGCTACCTAGGCCGGGGGTCGAGTCGACAAAGACAAAGCCTGCCGATTGTTTGACGATGCCGTAAACGGTTGACAGGCCAAGGCCAGTGCCCTCGCCTGGGCGTTTGGTGGTGTAGAAGGGTTCAAAAATCTTCTCCAGCCGATCTTCGGGAATGCCGATGCCATCGTCGCGCACCCGGATCATTGCGTAACGTCCAGCCGGAAGGGTTGCGCGGCCACGCGGGCGATCCTCGGTCAGGTGGATGTCTTGGGTGTCGATGCGGATGATGCCGCCATCGGGCATGGCATCGCGAGCATTGACCACAAGGTTCATGATCACCTGTTCCAACTGCCGCCGATCTGCGCGCAAAGGCCCCACGGCGGGGTCTTGCGTCAAGCGCAAGTCGATCCTTTCACCCACCAGACGGTTCAAGAGATGGGTCAGCTCTCCCAACGCCTCATCCAACTCAATCCGTTCGGGTTTCATCGTTTGCTTGCGCGAGAAGGCCAAGAGTTGCGACACCAGCGCTGCCGCGCGGTTGGAGTTCTGGCTGATTTGGATCAGATCCGGCCAATCGGTATCCTCCGGCCTGCGCCGCAAAAGAAGCAGGTCGCAATGGCCGGAAATGGCGGTCAGCAGGTTGTTGAAATCATGGGCGATGCCCCCGGCAAGCTGGCCGATTGCTTGCATTTTCTGGCTTTGGACATATTGTGCCTCCATCCGTTTCAGGGCGGTCGCGTCTTGCAACACCGCCAGCACCTCTGGCCCCAAGGGACCTGCCATGCGGCGCAGCGAGAGGTGGACGAATTGGCCCGGCTCTGCGCTGTGCAACTCTACAACCTCTGCCGTGCCTAGGCGTCGTTCGTGCAACACGTCGTCCAGCCAATCCTGCATCGGCCGACCCGGCCCGTCAAAAAGGTCAGCAATGCGGCGGGTCAGAATCGCCGTATCCGTGAGGCCGGAAAGATCACGCGCGGCACGGTTGGCCCCGATCAACACCCCTGCCGCGTCAAAGCGCATCAGCGCAACGGGCAGACCGTCAAAGAGCACACCGCCATCGGGCGAAGGCGCCTCTTCCACTGGCAGCAGATAGATTTCCCGCCGTTCGCCGGCACCCGAAACCATCGCCAGTCTGGCACGCACAGGCCCAGCGGCGGCGTTGATGGCCACCACTTCGCCGTGTTTGGCAGGCGGGCCTTTGAACAATCGGTCAAGGCGGCGCGGGCGTTCGCCCAAGAGGCGGCGCATCGCATCATTAGCGAACAGCACCACGCCTTGCCGGTTCACGGTCAGCATTGGCAGGCTTAAGCCTTCGGCGCCGCGCTGGGTGGTGCCACTGCCCGAGAAATCGTCAACCCGCCACAGAAAGCGTCCCAACCGCAGGCGATGCACTGTCAGGCGCAAGGTCCCGTCGCGTGAGGTGATGTCTTCGCGCGCGGACCCATCCGTGGCCGCACGCGCATGCAGGCGCATGAGCACGGCGCGCGGATTGGCGAAATGCGCTTGCAGCAATGCAGGCAATACGGCGGAGGGGTTACGCGGCAGGCCATCGGGTGTAGGCGGCAGCACAGCCTCAGCGCGGGGGTTATGAAACAACACCCGCCCCTGCCGGTCCGTCACAAAGCCGGGGACGGGATCACCGGCGATCACCTGTCGAAGGCGCACATCCGACAGACCCGGACGCGCCATTCCCGCCAGCCGTAAGGCCAAGGGCAAGAGCGCAAGCGCAAGACCTGCCGCCGTCAGCACCGGATTTGGCGCAAGAAGCCCCAG
>JBAXLX010000473.1:0-2197 GCA_037134595.1 Pseudomonadota bacterium | reverse complement strand
GCCGTCTCCTACGGCTCCTCGGGCAACGGCGGCTCCGGCCATCTGGCGGCAGAACTGCTTGCCACCATCTCCAAGACGAAGATGCTGCACGCACCGTTCAAGGGCAATGGCCCTGCGCTCCTTGAAGTCATGGCCGGGCGCGTGGATTTCATGTTCTACCCCGTCATCGGCATCGCCGACCATGTGGAGGCCAAACGATTGCGCATCCTCGGGGCTGGCACGGCGAAGCGCCTGCCCCAGTTTCCCGACGTGCCGACAATGTCGGAGGCAGGTTTCCCGGGGTTTGAGGAGACCGCCCCGTGGGTAGGCATGCTCGCACCGGCGAAGACGCCCGCGGCCATCGTTGCCCGCCTGAACGCCGCGGTGCAGAAGGCGATCGCCAATCCGGAGGTGCGGGCACGGATGGAAAAGCTTGGCGCGGTCGTCGTTGGCGATTCGCCTGCGCAGTTCGCGGCCTTCCTCAAGCGTGACTACGCGCGCTGGGAAGAAGTCATCAAGGCAGCGGGCGTCAAGGGCGAGTAATGTCATGAATCCGGTGCACCCCAAGAAACTGCTGCTGTCCAAATGGACGGCAACCCGGCCCGTTGCGAAGCAAAAGCACTTTCTGGTCTCGAAGGTGGTCCAGCCCGACGACCCCGATGCCCCGATCGAGTGGGTAGAAATCGAGGCGGTACATTCAAAGTCGGTGCGTCGCATCGCATGGCGGGATTTGCGCGATCCGTCAGTGTGGCGGCAAGGCTGGGTCTAGGTCCTAGTTCAGGCCAGTATCGCCCGCACCATTTCGCCGCACAATCAATCGCCTGTAGCCAGCCTTCCAACGGAAACTCCATGTCAGCTGACACCCTCCTCATCGCGCAAGCGCTCGATTTCGCCTGCCGCAAGCATGTCCACCAGCGGCGCAAGGGCGAAAGCCGCGAGCCCTACATCAACCATCTGGCCGAAGTCGCCCATCTGGTTGCCGAGGCCACCAATGGCACCGACACCGCCCTGGTTGCGGCTGCGCTGCTGCATGATTGCATCGAAGACCAGGGCGTCACGCGCGGCGAGATCGTAGAGCGCTTCGGCGAGGACGTCGCCGCGCTGGTGATGGAAGTCACCGACGACAAAAGCACCCCCAAGGAAATGCGCAAGCAGGCGCAGGTGGACCATGCGGCACACATTTCAGCGCGCGCAAAAATCCTCAAGATCGCCGACAAGACCTCCAACCTGCGCGCCATCCAGCACAGCCCTCCCCCCTGGCCACTTTCCCGCAAGCGCCGCTACTTTGCATGGGCCCGCGCAGTCGTGGCCGGCGCGCGTGGCCACAACCAGGCCATAGACACGGTCTTTGACACGGAATATGAAAAGGCCGTTGTCGCGGGCCTCGCCGAGCGCGATTTCGTCTGGCACATGGGGCTGGAAACCGAGGGCGACGACTGATCAAGCGCGGATGGATAGTGGCGCAGCCTCGCCAATCCGCTACGATGACGAGTCCCGCAGTTGACAGCGCCCCCAGAGCGCCTGAATTGAACATGACAGCCAAGCCCGCCGCGCGCAAAACGTCCAGCGCACGCAAGACTCCCTACTCATTGATCAAGCTCTAATGTTGTCCTATGGGCAGATTAAGTTTGTTGGTGAATACCGCGATTGGTAAAGCATGAGGCGGCAAAATCCCAACGCTCAAAAACTAACCGATTACTTTAGCAAAAGCAGCAGCTCACTCAAAGAAAGTCGCCACCAAGAAGGTCGCCAAGAAGCACGTCGCCAAGAAGGCCGCACCAAAGAAGACCGCCAAGAAGGTCGCCAAGAAGGGCACCAAGAAGGCCGCCACCAAGACTCACTGAGTTCTCTGATTCATTGAATAGTCGTCTGGGTAACTTAATTGACTTTTTGTTATTAAGTTTTTGACATACATACTTTCTTATATTTCTCTCTCAAATCATTAATCTATATTCTCTCTACCAGTCTCTCTACATTGAAAGCTATGAACCATGCCTACACTAACGTGTAGATCTCTTCACGTCGTATCTATCTATGGTGACTCGTTGCCGGAGGTCATTTCTTTTGAAGATAATCGCTTAGGAAGATTTTGAAGTTTGTATTGATTTTCGAAGTTTATGATTTGAGATATGACTAATCGAGATTAAAGATGAAGTTAATTAACACAAACTCCAATTCAATCAGAGAGAACTAATTTTTCATAATTTTGTAATGATGT
>JBAXLX010000472.1:0-2201 GCA_037134595.1 Pseudomonadota bacterium | reverse complement strand
CAGCGTGGCGGCAAGGCAAGGCGGCGTTAAAGCCTTGTGCGCGCAGGGTTTCGCGGCGACTGTGGCAGAAGCTTGCAGGGGGCAAAGATGGACAGCGACCACGATTCCTACAAACCCGCGCAGATGGCCGCCTTGGTCGAATCCGCAGGCGTGGCCAAGGCGCGCATGCCCTTGGGCCGCATGGTGACGCTGGCGGTGCTGGCGGGGGTCTTTATCGGCCTTGGCGGGGCCTTTTATCTGATGGCGATGACAGGCGCGGACGCCGGTTTTGGCCCCGCACGTGTGCTGGGCGGGGCGGTCTTTGCGCTGGGGCTTATTCTGGTGGTGGTCGGCGGGGCAGAGCTGTTCACCGGCAACGCGCTGATGACCATCGCTGCTGTCGATGGCAAGATCACATTGGCCGAGCTTTTGCGCAACTGGGGTGTGGTGTGGCTGGGCAATTTTGCGGGGGCTGCGGCGCTGGCTTTGGCCTTTTGGGCATCTGGCATGCTGACCACGCCTTTTGGCGAGACGGCAGCCAAGGTGGCGCTGGCGAAGGTGAACGGGGGGCCGCTCGTCTGGCTGGTGAAGGGTGCTTTGTGCAACGCCTTGGTCTGCTTGGCGGTTTGGCTGAGCGTTTCGGCGCGCGATACCACGGGCAAGATCCTTGCGATCCTCTGGCCCGTGACCGGTTTTGTGACTTTGGGCCTTGAACACTCGGTCGCGAATATGTTCTTTTTGCCTTTGGGACTGCTGCAAGGGGCAGACATTCACGTTTCAGGATTGGTGGGCAATGTGATCTGGGTCAGCCTTGGCAATATCATCGGTGGTGCCGGCGGGGTGGCCTTGGCCTACCGCTTTGCCTTTTTGCGAGGCCAACCATGACGCCGCGCAGACCCTTCCTAGACCCCAACCATCCGATGTTCACCAAGACATGGGTTCGCTGGGCCTGCACCTTGGCCCCCATAGCTTGGGGCGGGTTCGAGCTTTGGGCAGGCGACCCGATGTGGGCGGTTCTGTTCGGGGCAGCGGGGGTTTATGCCGGCTACACACTTATTTACAAGCGATAAGCCGTCCGCGAATTTCGGCACTGTCGCCGCTTTTCACCCGAACTTTGCATCCAGTGACCTGTTCCACCGCCGCCAACATGGTTTCTTCGACCCGCAGCCGATCTTCCTTGGCCAGCCAGCCATAGCGGACGATTTCAAAATACTTCCCCTTCCGCCAAATGGTGAAATCGCGGCCATCCAGCCGAATGCTGACCGATGTCGCCCCCAGCATCTGCGGTGAGGGAGAATTGGCACAGCCAGCCAGCAGGAAAAGAATCAAGATCCATCTCATGACCATACTTTCCCACGTCAGACTAAATTTTCAGTTAACGCCCCCAAGCCCCTTCTGGTGCAAGACTACCCACCTGTGGCATAATTTGTCAAACCTGCGCCCTTCAGCCCCATCCCCCCAGAAAAAGAGGAAGCCATGACAATCCGCGTCACCGTTTGGGGCGAAAACGTCCATGAACAAAAGAACAAAGCCGTGGCCGAGGTTTACCCCAAAGCCATTCACGGCACGATTGCCGCAGCCCTCAACGCCGACCCCGCCATCACGGCCACAACCGTCACCCTGCAAGACGCCGAACACGGCCTGACGGCCGAGAAAATCGCGCAAACTGATGTGCTGATCTGGTGGGGCCACGCCGCCCATGGCCAAGTCGATGACCAAATCGTCGAGCGCGTCACCGATGCGGTCTGGGGCGGCATGGGGGTGATTTTCCTGCACTCTGCCCATTTCTCCAAGCCTTTCAAACGCTTGATGGGTGCGCCCTGCAACCTGACTTGGCGCGAAGCGGGCGAGCGCGAACGCCTTTGGGTCACCTCGCGCCAGCATCCCATCGCCCAAGGCCTGCCCGACCATTTCGAACTGGAAACCGAAGAGATGTACGGCGAGCCCTTTGGCGTGCCTGAACCGTTAGAGACCGTCTTCATCTCGTGGTTTCAAGGGGGAGAGGTGTTTCGCTCTGGCCTGACCTATCGGCGCGGGGCGGGGAATATCTTTTACTTCCGCCCGGGCCATGAAACCTATCCGACCTATCACGATGCCACGGTGCAAAAGGTGCTCTCGAACGCGGTCAAATGGGCCTTTAACCCGTCAGCGCGCATTCTGAACCCCAATGACGCGCCCAACACATCCATCGACATAGCGCTGGAACCCTTGGTCGAACGCGG
>JBAXLX010000471.1:0-2218 GCA_037134595.1 Pseudomonadota bacterium | reverse complement strand
CATCACGCCAACATCGTGCCCTGGCATTTCCTGCGCGAACGCCAGGGCGTGGTGCTGAAATGGGTGGATTGCGACAAGAACGGCGATCTGGACCCGCAGGCGGTTCTGGATGCCATCGGTCCGCGCACCAAATTGGTCGCCATCACCCAAATGTCGAACGTTCTGGGCACCGTGGTCGATGTCGCCGCCATCTGCAAAGGTGCGCGCGAAAAGGGCGTGCCGGTGCTGGTCGATGGCTCACAGGCCGCGGTGCATATGCCGGTGGATGTGGCGGCAATGGGCTGCGATTTCTACGCCATCACGGGACATAAGCTATACGGGCCAAGCGGTTCCGGCGCGATCTTCATCAAGCGCGAACGCATGTATGAAATGATCCCCTTCATCGGTGGCGGCGACATGATCCGCGAGGTGACGCGCGACACCGTCACCTACAACGACCCGCCCATGAAGTTTGAGGCGGGGACCCCCTCCATCGTCGCCCAGATCGGGCTGGGGGTGGCCTTGGACTATATGATGGGGCTGGGGATGGAGAGCATCGCCGCGCATGAGCGGTCTTTGCGCGACTACGCGCGCGCGCGACTTGCGGGGCTGAACTGGCTGAACGTGCAGGGAAATTCCGAAACCAAGGGCGCGATCTTTTCCTTCACGCTGGCCGGGGCGGCGCATGCGCATGACATCTCAACCATCCTTGATAAACGCGGCATTGCGGTGCGCGCCGGCACGCATTGCGCCATGCCGTTGATGGATCACATGGGTGTGGGCGCCACTTGCCGCGCGTCATTCGGCCTTTACAACACCAAGGCCGAGGTGGATGCGCTGGTCTCGGCCCTAGAACTGGCCAACGACCTCTTCAACGGATGAAAACCGCCGGGGGCCCGCGAAGGGCGGTTGCATCCCGGCGCGCTTTCCCGTAAATCCAAACCAACAGCGCACCCATAGCTCAGCTGGATAGAGTGCTGCCCTCCGAAGGCAGAGGTCGAAGGTTCGAATCCTTCTGGGTGCGCCATATCTCATTTTTTTTAAGAAGTTTGCGGCGCTGGTGAGTTGACCAAGTGTCAAGTTCTGCGCGAAGCTTGTGACATGTAACAAGTTTGGGCGCTTTGCATGGATACGGTCGCTGAAGTTCCTTCGTCTACCGTAGCGGGATCGGCGGGGAATGATCCTGTCGAACTGGGCCTTTACCAAACCTACATCACGTCGATTTTGATGCTTGAGGACCGCCGTTCGCACGCATCCGGGATATACGCATCGGTCATTGCAGCCTGCATCGCGGCAGGGGGTTTGGCCGATTTGAATCTGCTGTATTTGGCAGCGGCGTCATTTTTCACTGCAGCAATTTGGCTGTTGAGCCTAAATTACTTTGCGGCGCTTGCACGTGTAAAATGGAGAACCGCGGAGGAGCTCGAAAAACGCTTCGCCCTACGACCTTTCACCATTGAATATGAAAAGATGAAGGCGCAGCGGCGCGATCCGAAAAAGCGCAACTTCGGGATGATCTCACGTGAACGAATGATGCCGGTGACCATCCTTGTGCTATCGGGGGGGTATCTCTGCCTTACGGCCGCTCAGTTCATATGCGACCTGATCTGACACCGTTATCCATCTGCCAGTGCAGAGGGATGGACAATATCGAAATCCCGCAGATATTCCGCATGGGACAGGACGGCAATCGGCGTGCCATTATCGGTCAGAACCACCGAACCGATGGTCAGAACGACGGCCTGTCCGCCATGGTCGAGCGTGATATTCTGATCCATAACCAAGGCACGCAATGGATGAAACTGAGGTTTCAGATAGCTTCCGCCTTCGATTGGGAAATGGTCGTGCAGCATCTCTGACCAAGACGCATCAAATTCCGTTCCGTCATGACGCCGCAACCGCGCCTGCCCACTTTCAGCATCGTGTGACAGCACCTTTAGCAGCGAGGATCGTTGGACAGCAAGGGTCCAATCCGCCAAGGGACCAAGGCTAGCGAGCCAATTTTCTAGCGTTTGCAATGTCATGCTGTTCTCCGTCTTGCATGACTTAAGAGTGCACCAACAAGAGTTAAGGAAGAGTTTACACCCCTAGGATTAGCGCGCAGCCACTGCAAAAACATCGAACTTCCCGTCACGACTTTGTACCCGCCAATCGGCGACAAAGTGTGATCGCACCTTTGCCAGCGCTCCAAGAACCGCCCGCACCTCCATCAAACGGCGTTCCAAGTCGACGGGGAGGG
>JBAXLX010000470.1:0-2223 GCA_037134595.1 Pseudomonadota bacterium | reverse complement strand
CACCGCCGAATTGCAACTGCAACAGATTCACGTTGGCCGGATGGAAAGCCGCCCGCCGAACGTCGAAGGCAAGGGCGCTGTCACCCAGCGCGATTGCTTGCGCAACGCGCTACGGATGCGGCCTGACCGGATCATCGTCGGCGAAACCCGTGGCGAAGAGGTGATTGACATGTTGCAGGCCATGAACACCGGCCACGATGGGTCAATGACGACGATTCACGCCAACTCGGCCCGCGATGGGATCAGCCGTTTGGAAAACATGGTGGCGATGGCCGGGATCGAAATGCCGCTGAAGGCGGTCCGCAGCCAGATTGCAAGCGCCGTCAACCTGATCGTGCAGGCCAGCCGCTTGCAGGACGGCAGCCGCCGCATGACCAGCATCACCGAAATCACCGGGATGGAGGGCGAGGTCATCTCGATGCAGGAAGTGTTTCGCTACGAACGGCTTGGCGTTGAGCCCAACGGCAAGATCATCGGGCGCTTTAATGCTACCGGCGTCCGGTCGCATTATTCGGACCGCTTCCGCCAATGGGGCTATGACCTGCCCGCTTCAATCTATGAACCCATCATCTAAGGACAGATTATGCAGATTACGGCGGCACCGCTGATCTATATCGCGATTTTCGTGGCGGTGGTCCTTTTGGTTGAAGGGCTTTATCTGACCATCTTTGGCAAATCCATCAGCCTAAACAACCGCGTCAGCCGCCGTCTGGCACTGTTGGAAAAGAACCAGAACCGCGAAGAGGTGCTGGAACAACTGCGCAAGGAAATGACCCAGCACATGAATGTGCGGGGCATTCCGCTGTATTCAATGCTGGCAAAGAAGGCGCAGCACGCCAACATCGCCTTTTCCCCGGCGGCTTTGGTGGGGGTAATGGGGCTGGTGTCGGTGGTGGCCTTCATGGGGTTGACCATCGGAACGGGGGCCGCCTTGCCAATCCGCGCCGCGCTGGCGGTTGGGATGGGTGTCGGAGGCGTCTATGTGTGGGTCAATCACAAGGCCAAGAAACGCATGAGCCTGCTGGAGGAACAGCTTCCCGATGCGGTGGAACTGATGGTCCGATCGCTGCGCGTGGGCCATCCTTTCGCCTCGGCCATCGGGATCGTGTCCAAGGAAGTGCCCGATCCTCTTGGCACAGAATTTGGCGTTATCGCGGATGAGGCCGCTTACGGTCGGGATGTGTCGGAATCGCTGAAAGCCTTTGCCGAACGGATGGACAATCAGGATTTGCGCTTTCTGGCGGTGGCCGTGACGATCCAGCAGCAATCAGGCGGCAACTTGGCGGAAATCCTGTCCGGTCTGGCCAAGGTGATCCGCGCCCGCTTCAAACTGTTCCGCCGCGTCAAGGCCATCACCGCCGAGGCGAAATGGTCAGGCATGTTCCTGTCGGCCTTTCCGGTTGGCGCAGGATTGGCGATCGTGATGATCAAGCCCGACTACTACGACGACGTGATGAAAACGCAGTATTTTGTGCCCGCCGCTTTGATCGTAGGCGTTCTTCTGGTTGTGAACGTGGTGTTCATGCGCATTCTGGTTAACATCAAGGTATAAGGCCAAGCCATGCAAATCCTGACCGACATCCAAAGCTGGCTTGTGGGCATCATGGGCCCGATGGGGCCGCTGATCGTGCTTGGCGGCATAGGGCTATTCCTTGTGATCTGCACCCTGCCCTTCATGTTACACAAACAGGCCGAACCCTTTGAACGGCTAAAACAAAACAACGATACGGCACGGCGCACCGAAACCGCTGTCACCCTGCGCCGTGCCGATGAAAAGGGCGTGGACAAGCTTGAGAAATTCGCACATTTCCTTGAACCGCAGAACAAAGAGCAGCTTTCTGCGTCAAAGCTAAAGATGCTGCGCGCGGGCTATCGGTCCAAGCATGCGGTCCGCATTTTCCATGCTTTCCAGTTTCTGGGCGGTGTGGTCGGTTTGGCGGGCGGGGTGATCTACACCATGCTGACCCGTGACCCGAACGTCGAACCCAGTATGCAGAACATGCTGATCACCACGCTTCTTCCAGCCGCCGCAGGCTATTACTTGCCGACCTATTGGCTAACCAAGCGCCTGCAAGAGCGGCAGGAACAGATCACCCAAGGCTTCCCCGATGCGCTGGACATGATGCTTGTTTGCGTCGAAGCCGGGCAATCGCTGGACCAGTCGATCATCCGCGTCTCGCGCGAGGCCCGGGTTGCCTATCCCGCGCTGGCCGAAGGGTTCGA
>JBAXLX010000469.1:0-2225 GCA_037134595.1 Pseudomonadota bacterium | reverse complement strand
CGTCCAAGCGCCGGCATGGTTCATATACAGCGCCATCAGCACCAGACAGGCCAGCGCCATCGCCGCGTTGAACACATGGCGGCCCGGCAAGATCAGGGCCTTGCCGCTGATCCGCCCCGCCAGCTTGCCATAGGCGATCACCGACCCGGTGAAGGTGACAGCGCCGATGAACACGCCAAGGAAAATCTCGGCCTGATGGATGATCTGCTCGGCCCCTTCCAACTGGTGCGGCCCAAGGTCAGAGTTCAACCCGATCAGCACCGCCGCCATACCGACAAAGGAATGCAAGGCCGCCACAAGTTCGGGCATGCCCGTCATCTCAACCCGCTGCGCCAGAACCAGCCCGATGCCAGCCCCCACAACCAAAGCGCCGATCAAATAGCCCGAGACCGGCACCCCCGGCCCCGTGATCGTGGCCACAATCGCGACAGCCATGCCGACAATGCCGTACCAGACCGCGCGTTTCGCACTTTCCTGCCCCGACAGGCCGCCAAGGGCCAGAATGAACAAAACCGACGAGGCGATGTAAGCCGCCGTTTGAATACCAAATGACATCTTCCCGCCCCCTTACGACTTTTGGAACATTTGCAACATGCCGCGGGTGACCATAAAGCCCCCCACGATGTTGATCGTGGCAATCAAGATCGCAATGGCCGACAGGATCTGGATCAGCATCGACCCTTCGCCAATCTGCAACAAAGCCCCCAGAACGATGATGCCCGACACCGCATTGGTGATGGCCATCAAAGGCGTGTGCAGGCTGTGGCTGACACCCCAGATGACCTGAAAGCCGATGAACACGGCCAGCACAAACACAATAAAGTGGCCCATAAAGGCCGCAGGCGCATAGGCCCCGATCAGCGCCATCACGATGCCGCCGACGATCAGCAAGGTCACTTGGCTGCGGCTTTGCGCCTTGAACGCTGCCGTTTCAGCGGCGCGCTTTTCTTCGGGCGTCAGTTCCTTGGCCTTTTCCTTGGGCTTTTGGGCCGCAATCGCGGCAATTTTCGGCGGTGGTGGTGGCCAAGTGATGCCACCATCCTTGGCCACGGTTGCCCCGCGGATCACATCGTCGTCCATATTATGCACAATCACGCCGTCTTTTTTGGGCGTCAGGTCGGTCAGCATATGGCGGATGTTGGTCGAATAGAGGGTCGAGGCTTGCGCTGCCATGCGGCTTGGAAAATCGGTATAGCCGACCACGGTCACGCCATTGGGGCTGACGATCTTTTCATCCATCACCGTCAGATCGCAGTTGCCGCCACGCTCGGCGGCAAGGTCAACGATGACTGATCCGGGCTTCATCATCGCCACCATATCGGCCGTCCACAGCTTGGGCGCGGGGCGGCCGGGGATCAGGGCGGTGGTGATGACAATGTCCATCTCGGGTGCAAGCTCGCGGAATTTCTTGAGCTGCGCTTCGCGGAATTCCGGCGATGACGGGGCGGCATAGCCCCCGGTTGCCGCGCCGTCTGTCTGGCTTTCAGCAAAGTCGAGGAAGACAAAATTCGCCCCCATCGATTCGATCTGCTCGGCCACTTCGGGGCGCACGTCAAAGGCATGCACAATGGCCCCCAAGGACACCGACGTGCCCGTGGCGGCCAAACCTGCCACTCCTGCGCCCACGATCAGCACCTTGGCGGGGGGCACTTTGCCTGCCGCTGTCACCTGACCGGTGAAAAAGCGGCCAAAGTTCGACCCCGCCTCGATCACAGCGCGGTAGCCTGCGATATTGGCCATAGAAGACAGCGCGTCCATCTTCTGCGCGCGCGAGATGCGCGGCACCATGTCCATCGCGACGGCGGTCGCACCGCGCGCTTTGACGGCCTCAAGCAGTTCGGGGTTCTGGGCGGGCCAGAAAAAGCTGATCAGGGTTTGACCGGCACGCAGGGCCTGCGCCTCGGCCATCTCGGGGCCGCGCACTTTGACCAGCACATCCGCCGCAGCCACAACCGCCGCCGCATCAGGCAGAACCTGCACGCCAGCTTGGGCGTAAAGCGCATCCGAAAAGCCGGCTTTCAGCCCTGCCCCCGATTGCACCACACAAACGTGCCCCAATTTCCCCAATTGCAAAGCCGACTCCGGCGTCATCGCCACGCGATTCTCGCCCGGAAAAATCTCTGCCAATGCCCCTATCTTCACGCGCACTCTCCCTTTCTCGTCAGCCCGGACCAAGGGGCTGCTGCCGCACTGCGGCAATACCGGCGGAAGGTGCTGCAATCTGG
>JBAXLX010000468.1:0-2237 GCA_037134595.1 Pseudomonadota bacterium | reverse complement strand
GGCCGTGGCGGGCGCTGCCAAAGAACATCCGGCGGTGCTCGTCTTTGGCCTTGCCCTGTCGGTGGCGCTGATGGGGCTTGCGGCCAGCTTTATCGCCGGATTGCTGAACAAACACCGCTGGATCGCCTTTGTCGGGCTGGCGATTATTTTATATGTGGCGCTGCATATGATGTACGAGGGCGCGTTTGAGGTGCTGCCGGGGGTGTAGGGATTGCCCCCCTAAACCAACCGCTCCTGCTCCATCGCCGCCCGCACGAAATCTGCAAACAGCGGGTGGGGGGCGAAGGGTTTGCTTTTTAGCTCGGGATGGAACTGCACGCCGATGAACCACGGGTGGTCTTTGACCTCGACGATCTCGGGCAGTTTGCCGTCCGGACTCATGCCGGAAAAGATCAGCCCGCAGGCTTCCAGCTTGTCGCGGTAGCGGATGTCGACTTCGTATCTGTGGCGGTGGCGTTCTTCGATGGTGGTGGTGCCGTATACCTGCGCCACCTTGGATCCCGCTTTCAGCACCGCCGTATAGGCCCCCAGCCGCATCGTGCCGCCTTTGGCGTCGGTGGTTTTGCGGGTCACGGTATGGTTGCCCTGCACCCATTCTTTCAGATGATACACCACGGGCGTAAAGCGCTTTTCGCCGGACTCATGGTCAAATTCTTCCGATCCGGCATTGCCCATGCCGCCCAAATGGCGGGCACTTTCGATCACGGCCATTTGCATCCCCAGACAAATCCCCAAATAGGGAATTTTCTTTTCGCGGGCAAATTGTGCGGCTTTTATCTTGCCCTCGGTGCCGCGCTCGCCAAAACCGCCGGGCACCAGAATGGCGTGGAAGTTTTCCAGATAGGGCGCGGGGTCTTCGCGTTCAAAGATTTCGGCGTCGATCCATTCGGCTTTCACCTTGGTGCGATTGGCCATCCCACCATGGGTCAGCGCCTCGGCAATGGATTTATAGGCGTCTTCCAATTGGGTGTATTTGCCCACAATCGCCACGCGCACCACGCCTTCGGGGTGGTTTAAGCGGTCCATCACATCTTCCCAGCGCGCCAAATTGGGTTTGGGCGCGGGAGAGATGTTGAACGCATCCAGCACGGCCTGATCCAAGCCCGCGCGGTGATAGGCCAGCGGGGCCTCATAGATGGTTTTCAGATCATAGGCGGGAATAACCGCCTCTTTGCGCACATTGCAAAACAGCGCGATTTTTTCAATCTCGCGCTCGGGGATCGGATGTTCTGACCGGCACACCAGCACATCCGGCGCAAGGCCGATGCTTTGCAATTCTTTGACCGAATGCTGGGTGGGTTTGGTTTTTAACTCGCCTGAGGCTGCCAGATAGGGCAGCAGGGTCAGGTGCATTAAAATCGACTGGCCGCGCGGGCGTTCGTGGATGAATTGGCGGATCGATTCAAAGAAGGGCAGGCCTTCGATATCGCCGACCGTGCCGCCAATTTCGCACAGCATGAAATCAACCTCATCCTGCCCGATGCGCAGGAAATCTTTGATTTCGTTGGTGACATGGGGAATGACTTGGATCGTCTTGCCGAGATAATCTCCGCGCCGTTCTTTTTCCAACACGTTGGAATAAATTCGCCCTGACGAGATGCTGTCGGTTTGGCGTGCATGCACGCCGGTGAAGCGTTCGTAATGGCCCAAGTCCAGATCGGTTTCGGCACCGTCATCGGTGACAAACACCTCGCCATGTTCAAAGGGCGACATGGTGCCGGGGTCGACGTTCAGATAGGGGTCCAACTTGCGCAACCGCACCGTATAGCCCCGCGCTTGCAGCAAAGCCCCCAGCGCTGCCGATGCCAAGCCCTTGCCCAACGAGGACACAACGCCGCCCGTGATAAAGATGTAGCGTGCCATTTGGGTCCCCGTGTTCCTAAGCGATTCGGTCAGGCGGAATCGCATCACCACGGGATTTGATTCTTAAGGCAAATTCACCCCATAAGCAACCAGACCGCTAGATGCTGTCACTTAGCCCGTCAACCAATCAAAAGCTGGTATCAGTTTTCAGCTTTGGGCGGTGTGGCCGGCGCATCTGTGGTGGCCGGAAGGGCTGTCAGCGGTGTTGTGGTCGCTGGCAATTCCGGCGCTGCAGGGGCTGGCACCGTGCCGCCGATCTGGTCGATCACCGAGGATGTGGCGCTGTCATGGGCGGCCAAAATCGTCAGCGTGATTGAGGTGGCGATAAACAGCCCCGCGAAAATCCATGTCACTTTAGCCAGCGCTGTGGCTGC
>JBAXLX010000467.1:0-2241 GCA_037134595.1 Pseudomonadota bacterium | reverse complement strand
AAACACCTCAAGCAAGTCTTCGGGATTGCGCGTGGGGATACCGCCGCCGGTGTCGATTTCCTGTCGGCAATCCTGCGCCAAGGCGGCCAGCGCGGGGCGGGTCAGGGCCTGCAACCCCTCCAGCGCCAGCCCAGCGACGATCAGGCCGGTCAGCGCCTCAAACCGTGGCAGGCCGGGCTGCGCTTTGGTCCAACTGCGCGCTAGATATCGCACCTGCCGGCTCGCCGAGGCGAAATAGGCCGCCGAGTCGGTCGTGGTCCGCCCGACCAGCAGAAACGGCGCATGGTTGATCCAGCGGATCAGCCGCCGTCCGGTCAGGTCCGGTGTCCAACCCGCGCGCGTGCCCATTGGCGTGGCGGCGATCCACCCATAGGTCCAATCTTGCGCCCGCTTGCGCGCCGGGGCGTCAGCGACCGCGGCCAGATCGTCCAGCCAGCCAAAACCGTGGACCTCTGCCGCAAAGGCTGCGTCGGGGGGCCGGATGTCCCAAATCGATTGTCCCGGAGCCTCAATCAGATGTCCCGCGAACAGGAGATTCCCCGCCACCAACTGCTTGCCGCGTGCGTAAAGTCCGATCGACCGGGGTTCAGGCTGCGAGACAAATCCCGATGCGGCCTTGCCATAGCCAGCCCGCCAAATGGCTAGCCGGTTACCGAGCGTCATACCGCCGCCCTGCGCACTGCCGCGGACGCCACCCTGTCCTGCCATGTCACCCTGCAACGCAAAACCTGCCCGTCCGGGTTCACCCCGTATCGCCTGCGACAGTAGCCGCGCCCGCCGGGATTGTCACCCGCCCTGCAGGGCTGAAGCGGACTCAATTATCGTTTATGTCGCGGTCCCACAGCTTCACCTGTCCCGGACGCCCGCCAAAAACCGCGCGCAGGCCCAGCCATGACAGGCCCGAAAGAACGGCCCAAACAAAGATCAGCGGCGCAAAGGCATGGGTGACGCCCAGCGCCACGAGAACCCCCGTCAAAACCGCGCCAATGGCAAAGCCAAGGAAGATGAACCCCGGCACCGCCACCTCGAGCGCACCGAGCAGGAACCCGCCCGCGACCCAGACCCACCAAACCTGCCACAGCATGGATCAGCCTCGCGCTTTCAAAAGGTTAAAGGCATTGCCAAACGCCTCCATCGCGGCGGCGGGCAGGATGATGGTCTGTTTGCCTTGCCCCACGGCGACGGCTTGCAACGCCTCGACCTGTTTCAAGGCGACTTGGTATTGCGCGGCCTCTAGCCCGCTTTCCTTTATGGCCCCCGCAATGACAGAGGTGGCAAAGGCCTCGGCCTCGGCGGTGATGCGCTTGGCTTTGGCCTGTTGTTCGGCGGCGTAAAGTTCGGCATCGGCCGAAAGTTCTACGGCGCGCTTTTTCCCCTCAGCCTCCATCACCTGTGCGCGGCGGGCGCGTTCGGCGTTCAACTGTTGCAGCATCGCGGCGCGGGTGGCGTCGTCCAGATTGACGTCAAGGATTTCGGCGCGCGTCACCTCAACCCCCCAATCATCGACCATCATTCGGACCTGCTCGCGCACCCGTTCGATCAATTGCGCGCGGTTGGATTGCACTTGGTCCAGTTCTAGCTTGCCGATTTCAGACCGCACGATGCCGGCGACGGTGGTTGAGATCGCGCCATCGACATCGCGGATGCGGTAGACGGTCTTTTCGGGTTCAGTGATGCGATAGAAGACGCTGGTTTCCACCTTGACCAAGACGTTGTCGGCGGTGATCGCATCCTGCGAATTGGTGGGAAGTTGGCGTTCCAGCACCGACACCTTGTGCCGCACGTTATCAAGGAAGGGGATGATCAGATTGACACCGGGCCCTAGCACGGCCTTCAGCCGCCCAAGACGTTCCACCACATATTTGTCGCTTTGCGGCACGATATGC
This sequence comes from Pseudomonadota bacterium, assembly GCA_037134595.1. Taxonomy (GTDB): domain Bacteria; phylum Pseudomonadota; class Alphaproteobacteria; order Rhodobacterales; family Rhodobacteraceae; genus Stagnihabitans. Next base: position 355 of record JBAXLX010000467.1, on the reverse strand, counting down.
ACCGCCTTGAACAGTGTGATGATGATAAAGGCCGCGATGGCCAGAAAGACCGCATTGCCGCCGATGAAGTCTTCCATACTCAAACCCCTGTGGCTGGAAACCCTTTGTCGGGAATGTGGGTGAGGAATGGGCAATGCGCAACGGGGAAGGTGGGAAAAGCGATGCAGAGGACCGACTGTGAAACGTCCTCTGGACGTTTCACATGGCCCGATTGTAGCTGAGGCATCAAAACCACAAGGGGGTGTCGGCAGTCCCAAACTGTCACGACCCGTGCGTTCGGCGCACGGGCGGGCATACTGACCCGTTGCGATACGCGCGAGTCGCTCGCCTCGCACGACATCCACGTCGCGCTGAA
>JBAXLX010000466.1:0-2257 GCA_037134595.1 Pseudomonadota bacterium | reverse complement strand
GGAAAAGGCCCGCGCCGTGGATGAGGCGTTGGATATGGTGGGTCTAAAGGGCTATGGCGGGCGGGCGGCGAATGCGCTGTCGGGCGGTCAGCGCCAGCGTGTGGCCTTGGCCCGTGCGCTGATCCTGAAGCCCAAGGTTCTGCTCTTGGATGAACCCCTGTCGGCGCTGGACAAAAAGATGCGCGAATTGATGCAGGTGGAGCTGATCAAGCTGCAACGCCAAGTCGGCATCACCTTTATCCTTGTGACCCATGACCAGGAAGAAGCCCTCGTCATGTCCGACCGCATTGCCGTGATGTTTGAGGGAGAGATCGCGCAACTCGCTGATCCCGAAACCCTCTATCGTCGCCCCAACAGCCGCAAAGTGGCAGATTTCATCGGCACGATGAATTTCATCCCCTGTGAGGTGTTGTCCGAAAGCGGCGGTCAGATTGACGTGGAGGCCAAAGGCTTGGGACGTGTCACCCTGTCGGCGGACCAAGCGCCCCCTGCCAAGGGGGGTGGCGCGCCGGTGGTGGGGTTGCGTCCGGAAACGCTGACGCTTCTTTATCCCGGCCAAAGCACGCAAGACCGCATCGTTGATGGCGTGGTCGATGAGGTGATCTACTTCGGCGATATGACCTATTACGATGTCTATATCGGCGGCACCGATGTCGAGGTGCGGCTGTCGATGCGCAACGTCCCGGGCCGCCCGATCCTTGAGGTGGGCAATCAGGTGCAACTGGCGTGGAATCCCGCCGCGCTGGTGCTGTTCCGGTGAGCTTGCCTGCGTGCCTACAGCCACCCGATTGGCTGAGGCGCGCGTCAGAGGCGCGGCCTTCATTGGTGTTTCACACCAAAGGGCCGCATGCCGAACGCTTGCTTTCGGGCGGGTTTCGCCTGCTTGGCGCTTTGGCGATGCATGCCGCAGGGCAGGGCTGGGATGTGCAGGCGGTGGAGTTTACCGACGCCTCGCCCACCTTCGCCGCGACGGACACCCGGCATATCCATGTGTTGATGGAGGATCACCCCGCCTATGGCCCGCGCGTCTTTCACGCCGTGCCGGGGTACTTGCGCGGCTGGTGGTTTTTCGACGAACTCGCCACACGCAACAATTCCTCGATCCGGTTTCAAAGCTTTGACCCGCGCAGCATCAAGGACGCCTTCGCCACCCGCTTTGCCGACCGTCTGCGCACGCAATTCGCCGCCCGAAACTTCACCAAATTCACCCAGCGCCCAAGGGGAGAGGAAGCGATTCCAACGGGTTGCCTCGCTTTCTTCACGCAAGGCTTTACCGTCCCACCGCATCAAACCCATTATGCCGGGGTGCTAGACCTTGCCCGCGCCACCATCGCCGCGCGGGGGGCAAGGCCTGTGGTCATCAAGACCCACCCGAAAAACAGTCTGGCCGAGATTGAAGCCTTGGCCGCCCTGCACGCGCCCGAAGCGGGGGTCATTGTCACCGATGCCTCCATCCACGATATTCTTGAGGCCTGCGCTTGTGTGATCACCGTGACCTCTGCTGTGGCCTTTGAAGGCTTCTTGCACGGCAAACCCGCCATTGTGGCAGGCCAAGTGGATTATCCGCAGAACGTCATCACCCTGACCAACCCCGCGCGCTTGGCCGATGCCATCACTGCCGCCCTCAGCCGCGATTGGCCGCATGACCGGTTCATCACCTGGTATCTGCGCCAGCATTGCCTAGAGGACCGCGCGGAAAGCTTGCCGCGTGTGCTAGAGCGGTTGCATCGTAAAGGCCTCAGTCTGGGAGACGCGACGGGGCAGGGCTGGTTCTAGCAATCCGGCGGCAAGAGGCCCAATCCGCGCAGGTAGATGCCAATCCCGGCCTCTAGCAAATCTTCCGGTAGGAACGGCGATTTCGCCCCCGGTGCGCCGCGCATGTAAAGCTCTACCACGCCATGCGACATCGCCATCACATGGGCCGAAAACATCGCAGGCGGCGGGCGGCGGCCTTCGGGCATTTGTTCCGACAGTTTCGCGGCGGCCTTTTCCAGCACCGCACGCGCCTTTTGTGCGACCAAAGCCAGATCGGGAAAGGCGTTCAGCGACAGCCCGCTTTCAAACATCGCCATGTAATGACCGGGATATTTCCGCGCAAAGGCCAGATAGGCGCGGCCTGTCGCCTCAAACGCCGCAAGGGCCGACGGCTTGCCATCGTCATAGGCATATTCCATCAGCGCGGCGAAGATGTCATAGCCCTGACGCGCCACCTCGGCCAACAACTGCGGGCCGGCCAGCTCGATCCCCTGTTTGCCCG
>JBAXLX010000465.1:0-2266 GCA_037134595.1 Pseudomonadota bacterium | reverse complement strand
GGCGTTGCAGAGGTTGCCGCCAAGCGTTCCGGCGTTCTGCACCTGCCATCCGCCGACCTGCCGCGCCGCCTGTTGCAGGGCGGTCAGGTCGGGGGGAAGGGTGGCCTCTGCCAGATCGCTCCACGTCGTGCAGGCACCGATGCGCAGGCCATCTGCGCTTTGGGTGATGCCGCGCAGGGCGGGGATCGCGGTCAGGTCCAGCACATCGCCGGAAAGTTCCGCGCCTGCGCCGGGGTAAAGGTCGGTGCCACCCGCCAAGACCCGGCAGCCCTGCGCCCGCAGCGCAATCGCCTGTGTCAGGGTGTCGGGGCGGGCAAATAGCATCGGGTGACCCACATTGTTTGTATGCACATGAGATTGCGGACAGGCGGGGCCTCTGTCAACAATCTTGCGCGGCAATCGGTCGCGGTCTATCCCGAAGCGATGACAGAGCGCCCGGAATATGTGCTGGAGGACCAAATCGGTTATCTGCTGCGGCGCGTGACCCAGCGGCATCTGGCGATTTTTGCCGAACGCTTGCCGCAGATCACATCGGTGCAATGGGCGGTGTTGGCGCGGCTGTCGGAACTGGGGCCGTTGTCGCAGAACCATCTGGGCCGGATGACGGCGATGGATGCGGCCACGATCAAGGGTGTGGTGGACCGTCTGGCGCGGCAGGGGTTGGTGGAAACGGCGGCTGATCCTAATGACAAACGCCGCCTCACCGTTTCCCTGACCGGGACGGGGGCGGCGCTGTTTTCTGACCGGGTGGCCACGGCACTGAAGGTCAGCGCCGAAACCCTTGGGCCGCTGACTGCGCCCGAACGGGCGCAGTTGCTGGCGTTGTTGCTAAAGCTGGTCTGACCTACTCTGCCGCCTGCAACGGGGCGGTTTTGGCCAGACCCATCGGCGCGCGACCCGTCTGCGCGGCCTCCAACGCGGCGATGCGCTGGGCGAGGATATGGGCCGGGGGCTCTTCGGGTTCGTCCTCTTTCGGGCCAAGGATCTTGCTGAACAGGCGCGAAACCAGACGCGACAAGTCATCCATGATCAGGAAGAACGCAGGCACGACCACCAGCGACAGGATGGTCGAGACGATGATACCCCCGATCACCGCCGTGGCCATCGGTGCGCGGAACGACCCGCCCTCACCCACGCCCAGCGCCGAAGGCAACATGCCCGCCGACATCGCGATTGAGGTCATGACGATGGGGCGGGCGCGTTTGTGACCCGCCTCAATCACCGCTTGGAAACGGTTCATGCCTTGGTGCCGCATCTCAATCGCGAAGTCGATCAGCAGAATGGCGTTCTTGGTCACGATCCCCATCAGCATCAGGATGCCGATCAGCACCGGCATCGACAGCGCCGAATTGGTCAAGATCAATGCCGCCGCGACACCGCCGATGGCGAGCGGAAGTGAGAACAGGATGGTGAACGGCTGGATCACCGATTTGAACAGCAAGATCAGCACGGTCAGCACCAGCAGCAAGCCAAGGATCATGGCATTGCCGAAGCTAGAGAACAGTTCCGCCTGCACCTCGGCATCGCCGGACTGTTCAACGCGTGCCGTTCCCGGCAACGGGGTTTCCGCCACCACCTTGTCGAACGCGGCAGAGGCCGTGCCCAAGGCCACGCCCACGGGCAGGTTTGCGCCGATGGTGGCGCGGCGTTCGCGGTTCAGGCGCTCCACCACGGACGGGCCTTCGCCGATGCGGATGTCGGCCACAGCGGCCAGCGGCACCGAAGCACCAGTGGCGGTCAGCACCTTTAGCGCCGCAATGCGCGACAGGTCTTCGCGGCTGGCATCGTTCAGGCGCACACGGATCGGGATCAGGCGGTTGTCGATGGACAGTTTTGCCAGTGCCGCATCGACATCGCCGATGGTGGCGACGCGCACGGTTTCGGCGATTTGGGCGGTGGTGATGCCCAGACGCGCCGCCTCGGCCACGCGGGGGCTGATCTGGATTTCCGGGCGCGGCAAGGCACCTTCGGACGCGACATTGGCCAGTTCCGGCACCTTGGCAAGGGCGGCTTCCAAACGGGCCACCGCCTCATTCAAATCCGCCTCATTGGCGGCGAGGATCGAATAGGACAGGTCACGTTCGCCCCGGTCGTTCAGCTTGAAGGCGCGCATGTCCGGCAGTTTGTGCAGACGATCGAAAATCTGCGCCTCAATGATGTTTTGCGGGATCAGGCGGCCTTTGTTTTCCACATCGGGGATCAACGCGCCCAGCACCGGCACCTTGTTGATGATATCCGACAGTTTCAGCAGCAGCGAATGGTCCAG
>JBAXLX010000464.1:0-2268 GCA_037134595.1 Pseudomonadota bacterium | reverse complement strand
ACTTAACAGCTAACAACGTTATACTTGGTAACGGCGCCAATACAGTTAAAGTGGTTGCCCCTGGAACATCAAATAACGTTCTTACTTCAGACGGTACAACGTGGATTTCTAAAGCTGCTACTAGTGGCGGAATTACTGCGGATGATGCGTACTTTTTATCTTTTATGATGGGTTAATATGCCAACTTATACTAATACCTCTTATGTAGCCAAAAACGTTGGCACATCAGCTTCTACACTAAATACTGTGGGCACAGCTACAACAGCTGCGATTGCAAGTTTAATCGTTTCTAATACAACAACTTCTCCAATTACAACCTCTGTGTACTTTACAAGGTCAGCAGTAGACTATTATTTGGTCTATGGGGCAACGATTCCAGTTGGAGGCTCGTTAGAGGTCATCCAGGGTAATAGGGTGGTCTTAATTGCGGCTGACGTGCTTAAAGTGATTAACAGTGCGGCATCTTCTGGTGACGCAATTGCATCAGTATTGGTGGCGTCATAACATGGCTTTTATTGGGAATACCGTCCAAACGCAAGGATTTATCCCTGCAGTCGATTACTTTTCTGGTAATGGGTCAACTACAGCCTTTACATTATCTCGTCCTGTAGCCTCTGTAGTACAGGTAGAAGCTGTAATTAATAACGTAGTACAAGACCCATCTACAGCATACACAGTATCAGGGAATACCCTAACATTTACATCTGCACCTCCTAGCGGAACAAACAACATCTATGTTCGTTATACCAGTTTAATTACGCAGGTTATTGCACCTAGCCAAGGCACAGTTGGCTGGAATCAATTAACTACAGATGTGCAGCAAGACTTAGGCATTAGCTTTAAGAACAGAATAATTAATGGTGCGATGGTCATAGACCAGCGTAATGCTGGTGCTAGTGTTACTCCTACTACAGATGGGCAATACACAGTTGATAGGTGGGGTGCAAGTATTTCACAAGCTTCTAAATTTAGCGTTCAACAAAATGCTGGTTCTGTAACCCCACCAGCAGGTTTTACAAACTATCTTGGAGCAACTTCTTTATCTGCTTATAGTGTTTTAACTAACGATTATTTTCTGTTTCAGCAAAAAATTGAAGGTTTAAATGTTGGAGATTTAGGATGGGGCACAGCTAATGCTAAAACTGTTACCTTGTCGTTTTGGGTGCGTAGTTCATTGACTGGTACTTTTGGTGGCTCTTTAAACAATTCAGCAATTAATCGTTCTTATCCATTTAGCTATACAGTTTCTTCCGCAAACACATGGGAACAAAAATCTATAACAATTGCTGGGGATACTACAGGAACTTGGCTGACAACAAACGGTATTGGTTTAAGAGTTATTTTAAGTTTAGGTGCTGGTTCAGGTCAAAGCGGTACTGCTGGCTCGTGGGCTGGCGCACAATACCTTTCAGCCACAGGCGCAACCTCTGTTGTAGGAACTAACGGTGCAACTTTCTATATCACAGGCGTACAACTAGAAGTAGGCACACAAGCTACAACTTTTGATTACAGAAGCTATGGAACAGAATTAGCTTTGTGTCAGAGGTATTTTATTAGTTATGGTGGAATTGGTGCAAATGACCAAATAATGCTTGCAAGAACTGGAGGTACATCAAATGCCAACGGAGTTGTTAATTTACCAGTAACCATGAGAACTAGCCCTACTGTTGGGTATTCTAGTGTTGGTGCATTGACTGTTGATGATAATTCTGTAGGAAATGCTACAACTGCCATTGCTACAAATACAGGCGGATACACTTCAGTTTATTTGAATCTTACAACTGCGGCAACTTTAACAACAAACAGACCTGCATTAATTTATTGTACAAATAGTAGTTCAAGATTAACTTGGTCTGCGGAGTTATAAAATGACATATCAAATACAAAATGATTTAAAAGGTAATCATTGTGCTGTTTGCAAAACAAATGCAGATGGCTCAGGAATGTCTATCCCATTCGACCTTCAAAATATCGACTACCAAGCCTATTTGCAATTCCTTGCAGATGGTGGAGTTCCACTTCCTGCGGATGAGGTTAAATAATGCCAATTAGTACAATATCCGATGCAAGAGCTGTAACCTACCCTGGAGCTGTGTTGCAAGTGGTTAATGCTGTTATAAATACTCAATATAGTACCACTTCAAGTTCGCTTGTTTCTACTGGAATGACTGCATCTATTACCCCTAAATTTGCAACAAGCAAAATATTATTTATTGGTTCTTTTTATACAAGGGCTGGGACTGCGGGTGCAAGTTTAACTGGTTCTTT
>JBAXLX010000463.1:0-2279 GCA_037134595.1 Pseudomonadota bacterium | reverse complement strand
GCACGCGAGGGCTACGAATCGGTCGAACATACCAAGCGCTACACCACCTTGGGCATGGCGACCGATCAGGGCAAACTGTCCAACATCAACGGGTTGGCCGTTCTGGCGGGGGCGCTGAACACCGATATCCCCAATGTCGGCACCACCACCTTCCGCCCGCCCTACACGCCCGTGACCTTGGGCGCGCTGGCGGGCGAAGCGCGGGGCGAGATTTTCCAGCCGCTGCGCCGCTCGCCGATGCACGCATGGCACGAACAGGCGAACGCCTATTTCGAACCCGTGGGCCTGTGGCGCAGGCCCTATTGCTTCCCGCGCGGCGGGGAAAACCACGCCCAAGCGGTGGAGCGCGAGATTTTGAACACGCGGCAGGGGGTGGGGCTGCTGGATGCCTCGACCCTTGGCAAGTTGATCGTCAAAGGGCCGGATGCGGGGCGTTTCTTGGATATGATGTACACCAACGTCATGTCGAACTTGGGCATAGGCAAGTGCCGCTACGGGCTGATGTGCAACGAGAACGGCTTTTTGTCGGATGACGGCGTGGTCGTGCGCTTGGCCGAGGATACATGGCTGTGCCACACCACCACCGGCGGGGCCGACCGCATTCACGCCCATATGGAAGACTGGCTGCAATGCGAATGGTGGGATTGGCAAGTCTATGTGGCCAATGTCACCGAAGAATATGCCCAGATCGCCGTGGCTGGCCCCAAAGCGCGGGCCTTGCTGGAAAAACTGGGCGGGATGGATGTGTCTGCCGCGGCCTTGCCCTTTATGAGCTTTGCCGATGGCACCTTGGGCGGTTTGCCTGTGCGGGCTTATCGGATCAGCTTCTCGGGCGAATTGTCTTATGAGCTTGCGGTGCCTGCGGGCTATGGGCAAGCCCTGTGGGACAAGCTGATGGCGGCGGGGGCTGATCTGGGCGTGATGCCTTACGGCACCGAGGCCATGCATATCATGCGGGCCGAAAAGGGCTTTATCATGATCGGCGATGAAACCGACGGCACGGTGATCCCGCAGGATTTGAACCTTGGCTGGGCGATTTCGAAGAAGAAAGCCGATTACCTGGGCAAACGCGGGCAAGAGCGCAGCTATCTGTCCTCGCCCGACCGTTGGACCTTGGCGGGGTTTGAAACGCTCGACGGGTCGGTCATTCCCGATGGGGCCTATATCCTCGCCGCTGGCGTGAACGCCAACGGGCAGGGCAATACGCAGGGCCGTGTGACATCAACCTATTACTCGCCCACGCTGAAAAAGGGCATCGCTATGGGCCTGATCAAAGGCGGGATGGCGCGGGCGGGCGAGGTGGTGGAATTTACCAAGCTCGGCGGTTCGCCCGTCAAGGCGCGCATTGTCGATCCGGTGTTTTATGACAAGCAAGGAGCCAAGCAAAATGGCTGATCCCGTGGCCCCTTGGGGCAATGCCCGGTTCGACGGCTTCGCCAAAGTGGCCGAGATTGGCCCCTTGGGCATGATCACCCTGCGCGCCAAGCGCGATGTGGCGGGGCTAGAGCAGGCCTTTGGAGCCCTTGGCCTGACCCTGCCCGACCCGCGCCGGATTGTGATTGCGGGTGGGGAGGCGGCAGGTTGGATGAGCCCGGATGAATATCTGCTGATCGTGCCTTACGCTGCGGTGAATGACGCCTTGGCCAGCCTTGCCACCAGCCTTGCAGGCCAGCACCATCTGGCGGCCAATGTGTCAGATGCCCGCGCGGTGTTTCGCATCGAAGGCGATAAAGCCGATCAGGTCGTCAAGAAAATCTCGCCCGTCGATATTGACGCCATGGCCGAAGGCGAACTGCGCCGCTCGCGCGCGGCCCAAGTGGCGGCGGCGTTTTGGAAAGACGGGCAGGGCTATACGCTGGTCTGCTTTAGGTCGGTTGCAGGCTATATGATGGGGCTGTTGTCGCATTCGGCCCAACCGGGCAGCGAGCTTTTCTAAGGGTGTGTTCTAAGGGTAAAGTCGGCTGGCTTTGGCACGTTTGATCAACTTACCGGTAGGGGTTGCCCGCGCATCTGCAGACCATTCGTAGATATGCGAACCATCGGGCGGGCATGGGCTTAAATAGGTAAAGGCACCGGGCTTGATGGTGCCGTCCTTGACGATTGCGACCCATCCGCCCCCGTGATTGTAGGTCGGGACATTTTTATCTGTCAGTCGAAAGTAGATGCCTTTCGCGCCGTTCGGCAATCCGCTGACCACGAAGGTCGGGTTCTTGACCGAGTTGGGACGCCGAGCCGGACGCGGAGGCGCACACAGCGTGGCTAACCCCAGCCGCACTGCG
>JBAXLX010000462.1:0-2308 GCA_037134595.1 Pseudomonadota bacterium | reverse complement strand
CCATTCAACACACCTGTTGCATCGGCAAATACCATGGGGCGACCTTCGAAGACGAACCCAATGACACCAAGAGGGGCTCTCCATTGCTCCACAGACCAACCGTCATGACGGATTTCATCAATCTTGTATGAAGCGGTGGTCTCGGATGTTCGCCACATGTCAAATGCGCTCACCATGTCTTCACGCATTTTTTGCGAGAGCACTAGTCGAGTTGTGGAGCGTTGGCGTTCATATGCGTCCGCAACATCCTCTTGATTGGCCATTTCAATGTTGCGAAATACGTCGTCATCTTGAAGAAGACGTGCTGCGACCTCGAAGAACAAGTCAATACTCGCACCGTCAACACGGGACATTTCCGAAAAGGCATTCATCGCATTAGTGACATTTGTGTCTACGAGAGAATGAACTGCCGACGGAATTCGCTTCAAACTGTGCGTAGCGGAGACTGCCAATATTGAGTCTCCAGCCTTCATGGAACTAGCCAACTCCTCACTCAACACAAGGACTTCGCTACCCACAACGAATCGGTCGCCTGTTTGAAATGCCTGAGACTTCTCCATTGCTCTATTCTGCTCTGTGTGAGCGCAACAGAGACCAATCCCGTATATTTTCGCCAACTCCTCAGTGGCCAAGACTTTGGTGCAGACAACATGGTGGCGCGACAAATGGTTAATTTCGCGTATTTGTTAGGCGACCGAGAGTCTGGGGAATGCGTGATCGTGGATCCGGCCTATGCCGTCAATGAAATTGTGGCCATCGCTGAGGCAGACGGCATGAAAGTAACAGGCGTCCTTGCAAGTCACTATCACGCCGATCATGTTGGAGGCTCAATGATGGGTCACACAATTGAAGGGGTCTCCACGCTCTTGGAAACTCATCAAGTTCCTATTCACGTGAATGTGCACGAAGCACCGTGGGTTTTGCGAACAACAGGAATTTCAGAGAGCGACTTGGTGACTCACGAAGCGGGCGATGTCATCATGGTCGGAAATCTCCCGATCACATGTATTCACACTCCGGGCCACACACCCGGAAGTCAATGTTTTCTTGCTGCAGGATGCTTAGTTTCAGGCGACACGCTCTTTTTGGAAGGTTGTGGTCGTACAGACCTTCCTGGCTCTGACGTGGAACAAATGTACGACAGCCTCACTTCTTTGGCATCGCTTCCAGATGAAACAATCGTTCTACCTGGACATCGATATTCCGAATCCCCTGCCGGTCGTATGTCCGAAGTGAAGGAATACAACTATGTGTTCAAGCCACGGTCCAAAGAACAATGGCTCATGATGTTTGGTCATTAGTTACAAGAGGACCTTTAAGAGCAAACTGACACCTGACATCACGAGCATGATGAGCACAAGTTTGCGAAAAAAGTCCGCGCTCACTCTCGGGCGAATTGCATAACCAATCCGCAACGCCAAGAACAATGCGGGCAAAGCAACTAACGCACCATAAAAACTGTGCATCGTCACTTTTCCTGTGCTTAAAAAGAGTGCGATGGCTCCCAAATTGGCAAACGAGAAAATTGTGTTGATTGTTGACCGAAACTCAGGGGGCGACAATTTGCGGGCTTGAAGTACGAAGACAATAGGTGGACCGTTCGTAGAAGTTGACGTGGCGAGAACCCCACTCATCATCCCAAGAACCCAATCAAAATAGTGAGATCCGTCTTTTAGGGTAAACCCTCGAGACAACACCACGGCTGCCAGAACTACAACCACCCCCAACGTCAGTCGAAGTACAGAGTCAGAAACAAATACGAACACAAGAAGTCCAAAGGGCATTCCGATATAGGACGCAATGGTGAGACGTTTGACTGACGCCTTATCAACGCTCTTACGATCCAACAGAGCCTGACTGGTGGTGGAGACTGCACCAATCAAAGTGGAGACCACAATCGCGTCGTGTGGGTCGAGGACCAACTGCATCATGGGCACGGCCAACAAACCAAATCCAAAGCCAGCAATGGATTGCGCAAAAGCCGCTAGCGCGACACAGCTAATTATCCAGAAAATCTCAGTTCCACCCACGGCGGGAAACCCTAGGCATCCCCGTTGGCTTCGGGAGTGATACGTCAACCTCCAGTGGCTGAACCTCAATGATTCAGCCATTTCACCTTTACATTTCGTACACTTTCGCTATGGCTTCGGCTTCCCCTATTCCACACCTGCGCATCAATGGTGATCGACTCATTCGCCGTCTCATGGATTTGGCCACTATTTCACCTATCCCCGGCGGTGGTTCGAGTCGTTTGGCCTTAACCGACGATGACGCTGCGGGCAGATATTTGGTTGTTGGTTGGATGAAG
>JBAXLX010000461.1:0-2332 GCA_037134595.1 Pseudomonadota bacterium | reverse complement strand
ATGGCACAGCGCATGATCATCAGATGTCGGTGATCATGGGCCTGCCGCTTTTGGCGATTGGCGTGTCGGCGGCGCGGTCGTCTTTTATGGATCTGTCGGCGGGGGGGATTTATCTGGCCTTTCTGGCAGCCCTTGCCCTGTGGGGATGGATCGAACTGGCCTTCCTGTCAGGTGTGATCACAGGCCCCAACACCGACCCGTGCCCGCCCTTTGTGCGGCAAGCAGATCGCTTCTGGCGCGCCGTTGGCACGATTGCGTGGCACGAGGCGCTGTTGGTGGCAACTTTGCTGGCCCTAGGACTGGCCACGCTGCACGCCGCCAATCCTTTTGCCTTTGGCACCTTTGCGCTGCTGTTTGTGGCGCGCATCTCGGCCAAGCTGAACCTATTCCTCGGCGTGCCGCGCATCAACGTGCAGTTTCTGCCCAAGCCCTTGGCCCATTTGTCCAGCCACTTCCGCATTGGCCGCATCACCGCGCTTTTTCCTGTTTCTGTTTCTTGCCTGACCGTATTTTCCGCCCTGTTGTTGGAACGGGCGATCAATGTAGACCATCCGGGCACGTCTGTGGGCTATGCGCTTCTGACCTGCCTTTGCCTGCTGGCCTTGTTGGAGCACTGGTTTATGGTGCTGCCGCTGCCGGATGAAAAGCTGTGGCGCTGGATGATGCCCGCCGCAAAACCCCAAAAAGAGCTTGAGGACGCCAATGGACTTTGATCAGATCTTCCGCAGCCAGCTTGACGCGTTGAAAGCCGAAGGCAACTACCGCACCTTTGCCGAGCTTGACCGCAAGCGTGGGTCATTTCCAAAGGCCGATAACCACAAAGACGGCAAAGTGGCCGAGGTGACGGTGTGGTGTTCGAACGATTACCTTGGCATGGGTCAGCATCCCGATGTGGTTAACGCTATGGTCGAGGCCGTGCAAAACGGCGGCATCAGCGCGGGTGGCACGCGCAACATTTCGGGCAACAACCACAAGCACCTGCTGTTGGAAGCGGAATTGGCCGATCTGCACGGCAAGGATTCTGCGCTGCTGTTCACCTCGGGCTATGTGTCGAACTGGGCGGCCTTGTCGACCTTGGGCAGCCAGATCAAAGATGCCGTGATCCTGTCAGATGCGGGCAACCATGCCAGCATGATCGAAGGCGTGCGCCATTCGCGCGCCGACAAGGTGATCTGGAACCATAACGACTGGCGCGATCTTGACCGGAAGCTTGCGGCTGTGGGCGACAGGCCCAAGATCGTCGCCTTTGAAAGTGTGTATTCGATGGACGGCGACATTGCCCCCATCAAGGAAATCGTGCAGGTCGCCAAGGCCCATGGGGCGCTGACCTATATCGACGAAGTGCACGCTGTCGGCATGTACGGCCCACGCGGCGGCGGGGTCAGCGAGCGGGAAGGTCTGGCCGATCAGATCGATCTGATCGAAGGCACTTTGGGCAAAGCTTACGGCGTGGTGGGTGGCTATATCACCGGATCGGCCAATCTGTGCGATTTCATCCGCAGCTTTGCTTCAGGCTTTATCTTCACCACGGCCCTTCCCCCCGCCATCGCAGCGGCTGCTACGGCGTCGATCAAACACCTTAAAACCTCGCAGGTGGAACGCGAGGGCCAGCGAGCCCAAGTGGCCAAGCTGCGGGCAAAGCTGGATCAATTGGGCATTCCGCATTTGGCCAATGACAGCCATATCGTGCCCGTGGTGATCGGCGATCCGGTGAAATGCCGCATGATCTCTGACATCTTGATGCGCGACTGGGGCATCTATGTGCAGCCGATCAACTACCCCACGGTGCCCAAAGGCACCGAACGGTTGCGCATCACGCCGTCACCCTTCCATAGCGATGCCGATATCGATCACCTCGGTCAGGCCTTGCATTCCTTGTGGAAACAGTGTGCTTTGGCGCGTGCCGTGGCGTAAGGTGACAAAACTGTGATCCACCCCCGCGACGGGTGCGTATATACTACTCAGGGAGCACTAGGGAGACCCCAATGAAATTCACACTAGCCATTCTTGCGGTCTTGGCCACCGCCGCAGCCCCCGCTTTTGCGGCGGGTGACCCCACCAAGGGCGAAGCTGTTTTCAAAACGTGCCAAACCTGCCACGCGGTCGTTGGCCCCGATGGCAAGCTTTTGGCTGGCAAGGGCAAGGTTGGCCCGAACCTGTACGGCGTGTTTGGCCGTCAGGCTGGCAGCTATGAAGGCTTCAAATACGGCGAGTCCATCGTCAAGGCTGGCGCTGCCGGCTTGGTATGGGATGAGGCGCATTTTGTGGAATATGTGCAAGGTCCGGCAGCTTTCTTGAAAAAGCAGTTGGGGGGCCCGGCTGTGGCGAAGAT
>JBAXLX010000460.1:0-2335 GCA_037134595.1 Pseudomonadota bacterium | reverse complement strand
ATCGTCAGCGTCGCCTCGATCGGCAGTTCCTTTAGCGCGGGGTCGGCACTGTCAAGATAGCCGTCGATATAGGTGCGCGCGTTATAAACGCCGTCCGGAATGGCCGATATCGCATCGCGCATCAGCTTTTCGGAATAATCAAGCAAATCTTCGTAAGCGCCCGTCACGGTATCCAGCCCGTATTGGTCCAAAAGCTGGGCATAACGGTCGGCCCCGATGCGGGCGGCGGCGACCTGCGCTTCCATATCGCCGACCACAAGATCGGCGATACGTATATTGGACCGCAGGATCTGCCAGACAGGCTCCACCTTGCGGCCCGCCTCATAGACGCGGATCGCCTTGAATTGCAGACCTTCGGCATAGGCGTCAACCGCGTCGACAATGCCGCAACTGCCCGGCGTCAGCGCGCCAATGTCCAGATGGTGGGCGGTTGTGACCGAAAAGCCCGCCAGTTCCCCCTTGTGGAAAATCGGCACCGCAAAGCCCACGTCCGGCCCGTGCGAGGCCCCGCCGTAAGCGTCGTTGTGCATAAAAACATCGCCGGGGTTCACGCTATCGCCGCGCTTTGTCAGTTCGCGCAGGATGCCTTCGATATAGCCCGGGATCGGCCCGGATTGCAGCGGGGTTGACATGGTGCATTCGCACAATTGCCGCCCCGTCGCATCGGTCAGCGCAGCGCCGAAATCCTCGCTTTCGCGGATGATGCTGGAATAGCTCATCCGCATCAGCTTGTGGCCCATTTCGATTGCGATATTTTCCAAGGCCCCGTGGATGACGGCGGCCAGAAAAGGATCTACGCGGGTTTTCATGATGCTCGCCCCCCGATCAAAGGTCATCGTGCGTCATGCGCACATTGCCGAACCTGTCGGCGTCATAGCGCCAACCGGGTGGAACCACGGTGGTGGTATCGGTTTGCAGCAAAATCGCCGGACCGTGGAAGTCTTGACCCACGGGCAGGGTGGCGCGGTCCAGATAGGGCGTGTCATAGGTCTGCAGCACATCGTTGACGCGAAACACGCAAGCCCCGCGCCCGATCTCGACCGCTTTGGCGGCCCCGCTATAGGCTGCGGGTTCGCCCAGTTTTTCCACCTCGCCAATGCCGCGCACTTTGACGGTGACGATTTCGATCGGGCTGGCCTCAAAGGCGTGGCCGTATTCGGCGCGGTGGCGGTCGTGGAAAGCGGCCCAGACCTGATCAAGGGCCGCTTCGGTGATAGCGCCTGCCGGAAAGTCGATCTTCAATTCGTAGCCTTGGCCGACATAGCGCAAATCGCCCTGCCGCAGCATTTTGGTGCGGGCCACGGGCACGCCGTCTTTGGCGAAGATGCCCGCAAGTTCGGCTTCCATATCCGCGAAAAGCCCCTGCAAGCGTGCCGTATTCAACGCACCTTTGACGGCAAAGGCGGTGCGCAAAGCGTGATATTCCAGATCCGCCGTCAAAAGCCCCATGGCCGAGGTGATGCCCGGATGCGGCGGGATCAGCACCTGCCGCACGCCCAGCAACTTTGCGACCTCTGCCGCGTGCAGCGGGCCTGCACCGCCAAAACCGCACAGGGTGAAATCGCGCGGGTCGATGCCCTTTTGCACGGTGCGCGAGCGGATCGCATTGGCCATGTTGCTGTTCAAAACTGTCAAAGCGCCCTCAGCCGTTTCAGCCGCAGTCCGCCCCAAGTCTTGCGCCAATTGGGCGATGACTTTCGTTGCGGCTGCGGCGTCAAGCGTCATCTGGCCGCCAAGGAAATTATGCGCCGCAAGGCGGCCCAGAACAAGATTGGCGTCCGTCACTGTGGGCAAGGTGCCGCCCTTGCCATAGGCCGCAGGCCCCGGATCAGCGCCCGCACTTTGCGGGCCAACGCGGAAGGCATGGCCGCGATCCAGATAAGCGATAGAGCCCCCACCCGCCCCGATGGTGTGAATGTCGATCATCGGCAGCATCACCGGAAAGCCCGCGATCGAAGCACTTCGCGCGTCTGCCTCAGACAGGCGTCCATCGCGGATGATGCCGATGTCGGCACTGGTGCCGCCGATATCGAGCGTGATCAACCGCTTGGTGCCCGCGTGTTCGCCCACCCAAGCCCCGCCGCGCACGCCCGCCACCAAGCCTGACAACAGCGTGGTCGCAGGGCGTTCGGCGATCATCTCTGGCGTGGCAAGGCCGCCACTGGATGTCATGACCCGAAAGGCCCCGCGCATCCCCAAGCCGTGCAATTCATCTTGCAAATCGCGGATATAGCGGCGCACTTTGGGGCCGATAAAGGCCGACATGGCGCCCGTGGTGAAGCGTTCGAACTCGCGAAACTGCGGCGAAACCTCGGCCGAGGTGGTGACAAAGACA
>JBAXLX010000459.1:0-2339 GCA_037134595.1 Pseudomonadota bacterium | reverse complement strand
GGAATTGTGGTTAAGCTTGATCGTGGAGAACGATACGATTTTCGTCATGGTCGAGTTGCACTAAAATATGTCTCTGACAGATATTTGATGAAGAGTTAAATAATGAAAAATCCAAAACCGGGAGATCTAGTAAAAATTGTAGATATGCCAGATCAAAGCCATTTTGAAAAATCTTTGCGTGGAAAACTGGGAATTGTGATTGAAAACATTACAGCACACAGTTCTCCAAACATATGGAAAATTTTAATTGGTGACAAATGTTGTAATCTTCACTTGTTTGATTTTATAATTGTGCAAGAAGCAAAAAAAGGAATAGTTTAATGGAAGAACAAAAAGAAGAAAAAGTTTGGGTTGCGTGGAACGAAACAAACGTTGGCCCTTGGTTTGCTGTACAGTTTCGTGAATTCAATCTAACAGAATTAGAAAACACATTGATCACAGATCAAATGTCTTTGGAAGAACAAGCAGATCAACACACAGATGATTGTTCATGGTGGGAAGATTGGCATCATTGTTCATGCGGTGCGTTTGATAATGAATGAAAAAGAAAAGGGGAGCTTTTAACTCCCCTTTTCAAGTTTTTCTATTTGATAATTTTCATTCTTTACTTGCACGCTTTTTGCCAGCTTTGGCCCAATGAGCCATTTTGGCTTTTCCATATTTCTTGCGACCTATTGATGCAGCAATAGCTTTTGCTGATTCTTCGCTTTTGCCTTGATCTTTAAGCTTATCAACAAGTTTTTTGAATCTACCACCTTGACCAAGACGCATTGATTTCTTTTCTGAAAGATATTCTTCAAGAGACTCATCTTCAGATTCGTCTAGATCTTCTTCATAACCACATTCCATACAAGCAGCTTCGTAAGCTTCACGAACAATTGTTTTAAGACTTTCATCAAGTCTACGTCCCATACCACTACGCTTTGGAAGTTTTTCCAAATCTTCATAACCTAAGTCTTTTAAATCTTCTTTAGCTTCTTTTTCTTGCTTATCTTCATCTTCGAATTTTTTTGATAGTTTTTCAAAATATCTTTCTTCTTCTTCGGCTTCACGTTTACGTTGTTCCATTTCTCTTGGATATATTTCTTCAAGGTGAGCAATCATCTCACGAAGTTGTTCTTCTGATACATCCTCTGAGGATAGCCAGCGTGGACGAATGTTGTAAAGCTCTTTGTACATATCGCTGTATAAACCTATTAGGTCATCTTTCTTGCTAACTTTTTCTACACCTTTAGCTTTCTTATCAAGATCCATAGGGTCAAGATCGTCCATTGCTTCAGATATATAAGCTTTAAGTTGTTTAACAGTTAGTTTTGCCATTATAATGATTCCTGATCAAACACTGATAAATACATTTATTTTTTAAATTCTTTCTGATAAACTAAAAAAGAAAGGTAAAAAGATGTACACACTGATAAAATTCTTAAGCGTTAATCAGGCTGTATTAGAAAAGAATGGAAAAACTTATGTTGCATCATTTGCAGATGTACAATATTCGGGACCAGAAGTGCTTGTGTTCAAAAGCAACCCAGATGGAGAAATTCTAGATTGGTCAGAAGTTGACGGAGGAAGAGGCTACACAAGCTTGCAACAATTTCTATCAACAGTTCTTCATAACTCAAACTATCCTAGCTATACATCATGATGAAAAAGTATAATTCAATCTTTGCGGCAAAAGAAAAACCTGTTAAAGAGCCAAAGCTAAAAGCAGATAAAAAGCCAAAAAAGAAAATTAAAAAACAAGAAGAGCCAACAAAAAAGCGTGGTCGTCCATCTAATGCTGAACTTGCTGCAAAGGCAAAAGAAAAGCAAGATGCTGAAATCGCTTTGCGTAAAGAATTGATTGAAAGACAAAAAGCAGCAAGAACTTCAGTTGCTCCAACAGTTGAAATGTTTGGATACACAACTCAAGAATATAAATCAGAACTTCCAGAAAAAGTAAAAGATCCAAATTGGATTCCTCCTTGGCCTGTGTTCCTACCGGGACAACGTGTTGAATATATTGTTAAACGAAAAGATGGTAAATCTTACAAGGGAACAATTGTTGGTATTGACGACATTCATTCAGCCTTTATTCGTGTTGCATGGGATGATGGAAGCAGCCAGTTTCATGCCAAGCTAGCTCTTAAACTTATTGAACAAAAAACTTATAAAAGCTTGCTCAAGAAAGGAAAAAAAACAATTAAATGAGTTTAACACGAAACGATAAACAACAAAATGATTATCTTGCAGCAATCTTAAATGAAGTTAGAGCTTTGAAAGATCAAGTTAAAAATCTTGAAAAAGAAATCAAAGATCTTAAAAAAGCTATTTCTAATCACACACATCAATAAGTTCAA
>JBAXLX010000458.1:0-2341 GCA_037134595.1 Pseudomonadota bacterium | reverse complement strand
ATCAACGCCCGTCCTTGCCTAACAATTAACAAGCTGCCACAGCACGTCCACCAGGTAACAAACGAACAACGTCAGAACCGACCCTCTGGAAAAGTTATCCCTGCGGACGACAAAGCTGATGTTGAAGTAGCACAGATTTTTGAAGGTATGGTTCGCCATATTGAGTACATGAGTGACGCTGATGTTGCATACGACACAGCTTGCGAAAACCAAGTAACGTATGGTGAAGGCTACATTCGGGTATTAACCGAGTATTGCCATGATGATTCATTCGATCAAGACCTACGCATTGGTCGGGTTCGCAACTCGTTCTCTGTTTACATGGATCCAATGTCCCAAGACCCTACTGGCGCTGACGCCGAGTGGACGTTTATTACTCAGGACATGACCAAAGAAGAATATGAGCGTGAATACCCTGATGCCGCGCCCCTAAGCTCTATTTTGGCAAGCGGTGTAGGCGATCAGTACCTCTCTCAGTGGCTTACAGAAGATACTATCCGTATTGCGGAGTATTTCTACTATAAGCACAAGACCAAAAAGCTTAATTTATACCCAGGCAACCAGACGTTTTACGAAGGAAGCCCTGAAGATAAGCAAATGAAGGACATGGGCTTAAAGCCTGTCAATAGCCGCCAAGTAGACGCTAAAACAGTCATGTGGATGAAAACCAATGGCTTTGAAGTGCTTGAAGAACGTGAATGGGCGGGTAAATGGATTCCTGTGGTACGGGTAATCGGTAACGAATTTGAAGTAGATGGTCAGATTTACATCTCTGGCTTGGTACGTAACGCTAAAGATGCCCAGCGGATGTACAACTATTGGGTTTCGCAAGAGGCAGAGATGCTTGCCTTGGCTCCAAAAGCACCGTTTATCGGTTATGGCGGTCAGTTTGAAGGTTACGAAACCAATTGGAAAACGGCAAACACGACAAATTGGCCTTATTTAGAGATTAATCCTGATGTAACGGACGGTATGGGCGCAGTATTGCCATTACCGCAACGCGCCCAACCACCAATGGCTTCAAGCGGTCTTTTACAGGCTAAAGCGGGTGCAAGCGACGATATTAAGTCTACAACAGGTCAATATGACTCTAGTTTGGGCGCAACAAGCAATGAACGCAGCGGTAAAGCGATTCTTGCCCGTGAAAAACAAGGCGATGTAGGTACTTACCATTACGGCGACAACCTTGCCCGCGCGGTTCGCCACATTACTCGTCAATTAGTTGACATGATCCCTAAAATTTATGACACCGAGCGTATTGCTCGTATCGTAGGTTTGGATGGTGAAGTAGATATGGTTAAGATTAACCCTCAGCAGCCTGAGCCAGTTAAAAAAATTGTTGACCAAGCAGGTATTGTGATTGAAAAGATATACAACCCTGGCGTTGGCTATTACGATGTGGTCTGCACTACAGGCCCAAGCTACATGACCAAACGTCAAGAAGCAATGGACGCAATGGGTCAGATTTTGCAAGGCAACCCACAGCTTTGGGCTGTTGCAGGCGATTTGTTTATCAAGAACATGGATTGGCCTGGCGCTCAAGAGATGGCTGCTCGCTTTGCTAAGACTATTGATCCTAAGCTATTGGAAGTGGATGACAAAGATCCTGCATTGCAAGCTGCTGAACAGCAAATGCAAGCAATGGCTCAAGAAATGGAACAAATGCACCAGATGTTGCAAAACGTGGGTAAATCCATTGAAGCGCAAGACATGGAACGTAAAGAATTTGAAGCTATGATTAAAGCGTTTGATGCTGAAACTAAGCGTATTGCTACCGTTCAAGCGTCTATGTCACCTGAACAGATCCAAGACATTGTGCTTGGCACCGTGCATGGAATGATTACTAGCGGTGATTTGGTTAATGAAATGCCTAGAGAACAAACCGAAGTTGGCGAGCCTCAAGGTATGATGCCACCTCAAGAAATGATGCCGCCTGAACAAATGCCACCTGAAGGGATGATGCCACAATGAAATGCTGCGACTTTGTAGGATTGTTTTTTCTAGCCCGTGATGTAACCCACTCGGTTCATTTAAACACCCGTAGCTATGCAAAACATAAAGCTTTGCAAAAGTTTTATGAGAATGTTATTGACCTTGCAGATTCGTTTGCTGAGGCATATCAGGGTCGGCATGGTTTAATTGGCCCCATCACTTTGATGTCAGCGAAAAAAACTGGAAATATTATTGAATTTTTAGAATCACAGCTTGAAGAAATAGAAGCAAACAGATATAGTGTTTGTGAAAAGACAGATACACCGTTGCAAAACCTAATTGACGGTATTATTGAGTTATATTTAAGCACTTTGTATAAATTGCGCTTTTTAGCGTAAGGAGAAAAGAA
>JBAXLX010000457.1:0-2345 GCA_037134595.1 Pseudomonadota bacterium | reverse complement strand
GCACACCGATAATGGGTCGGGGAAAAGCGCTGTCAGCCGCGCGGCATAGTCCATCAACCCATCGTGCAAATAGCGCGAATTGGTGTTCAACCGCGCCATCTGCGCTTGCCCTGCCGCCACCACCCGCGGATGGGCATGGCCGCAATGCGCCACGTTGTTGACCATATCCAGCCAGCGGCGGCCCTGATCGTCGATCAGATAACAGCCCTGACCGCCGACAATTTTCAAAGGCTCTGGCGCGTAAGCGGTTGACAGCGCGCGCCCCAACCGCCGCTGCCGCTCTGCCACCAACTGCCCGCCCGAGCGCGGCACCGTGACCGCCGCCGGAAACGGCAGGCCAAGGATCACCGAAGGATCAGGCGATATCGCCCGCCACAGCGCCCAATCGCCGATCCCCGCGTGGTGGGGCATGTCGGCCCCAAGGCCCAGATCATCGGTGACAATTTGCAGATGCAGATGGGCGGGCTTGTCCCCCGCCTCGCCCAGCGTCGCAAAAACCTCTCCGCCGCTGATCTCTTGCCCCAAGCGCAGCGCCTGCACGCTGTCAGGCGACATATGGGCATACAGCGTCCAGAAAGGTTGGCCTGCGGCGTCATGCGCCAGCAGCACCGCATCCTTGGCCAAGCCCGCCACCCGCCCCGCGAAGGGGGCCTGCACCCGCGTGCCAGCAGGCGCAAAAAGGTCGATGCCCAAATGGGGAAAAGCGCCCCCCTCTCCCCGCATCTCGCCATAAGGGGCAACCTGCCCGAAGTTCGGCCACAGCGGGCTGTCCAGCACCCGCGCGAAGGTGTGGGCGTTTTGGCCCAGCCACCGCTCGACCGCCGTGGCCCCCGCCACAGGATCAAACCCGCAGGCCGCGCGCAACCGCAGCGTGGCAAGCCTTGGGTTCAAGCCCCGCAACCGCTGCAATTCGCGCCACACATCCTCTTGGCTGATCAGCAGATAGGCATTTTCCGGATGGGCGCGGATTTGCACCGCAGCCATGGTGATCGACACCGCGTAGCGCAGTTGGATCAGGGGGAACAAAACCTCAATCTCATCCATGGTGAGCGGATTTTCAGCATGATACCCCGCGACCAGCGGCAAGATCGCACCCAGCGGATCAGGGCAGCCTATCAGCGCATAAGCACAAGCCACCGCCAGTTCCACAACGCGCCAGCTTTGCACCATATCGCCAAAGTCCAAAAGCCCGCAGACGAGGCCCGCTTCATCCAGCAAGACGTTGTAATCATTGGCGTCATTATGGATCACTTGACGCGGGCAGCGTTCCAAGATGGGCCGCAACCGCGCCGTGAAATCGCCCAGCACCCCCGCCACAACCGCGCGCTTTTCGGCAGGCTCAATCGCCCAAAGCGCGGGGATATGCTGATCCGCCTGCCCGATATCCCACCCATACACCCGCGCCGCCGCCGGATGGGCAAAGCTTGCCAAAGCGCGGTCCAGCCGCCCCAAAAGTCGCCCCAGCCCCGCAGCACTGTGCGCATGGCGCGTGGCCTTGGCCCAAACCTGCCCCGGTAACCAGCTGAGCACCCGCGCCTGATAGCCCGCGCAAGGGATCAAAGCGCGCCCCTCCCGCCGCAGTTGGCGCGAGACGGGCAAGTCGGGGGCCACGCGTTCCAGATGATCCAGCACCGCAATTTGCAGGTCCAGCAAGGCGGGATCGGTGTCGGGCGCGTGCAGTTTCACAAGCGCCTCTTGCGGGCCTTTCAGGCGAAAGTTCAGGTCGTGCTCACCGGGTAAGGGGATCAGATCGCCCTTTAGCCCAAAGCCCGCCAAAAGCGCGGCGCATTCTTGCAAAATCAAAGCGTTACCAGCCAATATCCACCCCATCCCATGCCCGAAAACTACCACTTGGCGCAGACTTCATCTGCGCCAGCAGGCCCGCAGCGCTCACCTCCGGCGGCACATCCGCCTCTGGCCCGCCCATGTCGGTTTGCACCCAGCCCGGATGCAGCGCCAGCACCGACAGGCCCGTTTCATCCGCCAGCTTCAACCCCGCCATATTCAGCGCGGCTTTCGAGCATTTATAGGCATAATCCCCTTCATCACTGCGCCCTTCGGCCAGCGACCCCGCGCGGCTAGAGATCATCACCACCCGCCCCGCCCCCGCCCGCAGATTGGCCAACAGCGCCCGGGTCAAAAGCAAAGGCCCAAGCACATTCACCCGCATCACCGCTTCGAAATCGGCGACCTGAAGCGAGGCTAGCCCGCCCGTATCGCCGCGCATGGCCGCATTGTGCACCAACAGGTCCACGGGGCGGTTGCCCAAGGTCGCCGCGAAAGGCGCAAAGGTTTCAGGGCGTGACAGGTCAAGGCCAGCACTTCGGGTGGCCGCAATCACCTCG
>JBAXLX010000456.1:0-2364 GCA_037134595.1 Pseudomonadota bacterium | reverse complement strand
GCCACAGCCTCAATCAACGCCGCAGCATCATCGGCGAAACCGTCGATACCGTCCTGCGGCCCGCAGTCGGATAACCCATGCCCGCGCTTGTCAAAGCGGATGGCACGGATGCCGGGAAGCAGGGGCAGCACAGCATCCCATAGGCGCAGGTCGGTGCCCAATGAATTGGCAAAGACCACGGCAGGGCCATCGCACTGCACCTGATAATGCATCGCGCCCCAAGGGCAGTTCAGAACTTGCATAAGCTCCTCCGTCGATCCATAATATCACAGAGCATAAATGCTTTTGAAAATGCAAAATGCGCCAATATGAATAACCAAACTGCTATACATCGGGCCATCAAGCTGCGCCATATCCGCGCTTTTCTGGATATCGCGGCAGAGGGCAATCTGTCCGCCGTGGCGCGGGCGCAGGGCATCACCCAGCCTGCCCTGTCACGCACCTTGGCCGAGCTTGAGGATTTGCTGGATCAATCGCTGTTCTTGCGCCAAGGCCGCCGTCTGATCCTGACCGAAAGCGGCGCGGTGTTTCGTCGCCACGCCCTTGCCACGCTGCAATCGCTGGAGGCGGGGGTTGCGGCGATTCGGCCGGGGCAAGGCGGGGCCATTCGGGTAGGGGTGCTGCCCACCGTCGCCACGCGGTTCTTTCCGCAAGTCGTGCTGAGCTTTCGGGAGATGCGGCCCGATGTGATGCTGTCGATTGAGACCGGCCCGCACCATTACCTGATCCGCCTGCTGCGCGACGGGGCGCTTGATCTGATGATCGGCCGCCTGCCCGCTGCGTCCGAGATGTCGGGCTTAAGTTTTGAGCATCTGTATGAAGAGGATGTGGTTTTGGTGGCGCGGGCGGATCATCCGCTTTCGCACCTGCCCCTGACCGAGGTTCTGGCCAACGTCCCTCTGATCTTACCGCCCGCGACCGCGCTGATTCGCCCTGCTGTGGATGCCTATCTGGCCTCTCTGGGTCTCAACGGGGTGAAACCAGCGATTGAGACGGTGTCGCTGGCCCTTGGGCGCGGCATCTGTCTGGCGTCGGATGCGATGTGGTTCATCTCACGCGGGGTGGTGATTGAGGATCTCTCCAGCGGCATGATGGCCGAGCGCCCGACCGGCGCGCGCTTTCTATCCGGCGCCGTCGGCATCACTCGAAGGCAGGGCGATCCGCCCAGCGGTTTGGCCTTGTTGACAAGCATTGCCCATGGTCTGGCCCGCCCCAACGAATGATTCCTAGACAGACCCAACGAATGCCAAAATGAAGCGCATCTTCAGGGGCGGCGGGTTATCGAAAGGGTAATTTCCTGTATGCGCAGGGCGAGACTCACGCCCGAAATCGCATGCTGATAATTTTTTTTATAAAACAAAATCAATGTTTTAATTAGAATCCGCTTTGCACCTGATTCAGGAGTGCCTCGAGGCTACGACGCAATACGAGGAGGCTTATAGCCTGGCCCCCAAGACTTTGTTCAAACCGAAACAAAGCTTTTACCCCAGCGTCACTGCAGCCCTGCAAGACCGTTACAGCGACCTCGCAACATCGGTGGGATTCATTCCAAAGCGGAGTATTGCCGATGACCGACCTTCCAGTGCTGGGCGCAGCCCTTGACCATGCAAATTTGGCCAGCCACCGCGAGTGGCTGTTGGAAGCGCCGCGCGATTTGGAATTGCAAGCCTTTGTAGATGCCGAGGTGCTGGATGGCGATTGGTCCGGGCTTGTCGCCGAGACCACGCGCCTGCTGGACGGCCACGAAGGACGGCTGGGCATTCACGGCCCGTTCTGGGGCTTCACCATCGCCTCTTATGAACCCGAAGTGCGCCGCATTGTGACGCGCCGCTTTCAGCGGGCGCTGGATGTCTGCGAAGCGGTGAACGGAACGCATGTGGTGATCCACTCACCCTTCACCACTTGGGGCAACAACCACCGCGGGCTTTATCCGTCGGACGCAAACCGCATGGTCGAAGCTGCGCGCGATACGCTGGCCCCGGTGCTGGCGCGTGCCGCCGATATGGGTGTGACCTTTGTGCTGGAAAACATCGAAGATATTGAACCGGCTGATCGTGCAGCGCTTTGCGCGGCGTTGGATTGGCAAGCGCTGGAACTGTCGGTCGATACCGGGCACGCGCATTACGCACATGTCTCAACCGGTGCGCCGCCGGTGGATTTCTTCTTGCGTGCGGCGGGCAAGCGGTTGGGCCATGTCCACCTGCAAGACGCCGATGGCTATGCGGATCGGCATTGGCAGATCGGTCACGGCACGATCCTGTGGCCTTCGGTCTTTTCCGCCATCGCGGAAAGCGGTGCCAATCCCCGTCTAATTCTTGAACTGCGCGACAAGGCGGGGGTCATCCCCTCGGCCCGCTATCTTGC
>JBAXLX010000455.1:0-2370 GCA_037134595.1 Pseudomonadota bacterium | reverse complement strand
GAACATGCCACAGACGATAGCAGTTGGGAATCTTATGTCAGGCGTAGAACACTAGCTTCAGTACGATTTGGACGCAGTGGATCACTTCACTGCGTCTATTCTTTCTGAAATGTATTAATCCCTTTTATGAAATCAAAAAGCGGATCACGTTGTGTAATTTTTATAACGCAAACTCTGTGTTGCACCAGCAACCCCAGATGATGTGTTAACACAGCAAATCAGGCTGGCAGGAGCAGGACAGCGCAATATGGCCAAGCAGTGCAACTTAACGTACCCAACGCCCAAGCCAGCCATCAGCAACTCAGGTTGAGCCCGTCAACAGAACCAAAACGCACTGTTACACCAGCCAACCAGTACACCGTGTCCAACACAGCAAACCTAAACACTATGTTCAACACAGCAAACGAGTCGTGCAGCACTGGGCAGGGCAGGGGAAGGGCGGGGCAAGAACGCAGGCAGAACTGTGCTATGACTGTGCAACGCACGGACTCCGAAGTGTGCGATGCGCCCGACCGTATTGCTGTTTGTGGCGGCAGTCAGGGCGGCGGCATTGCGCTGGCCGTTGGGGGCATAGACCCTCGTGTGGCCGCAATCATGCCCGACGTGCCGTTCCTGTGCGACTTTCCCCGGGCATTGCAAATGGCTGCGCAGAACCCCTATCTCGAAATCCTGCGTTACCTAGCGCAGCACCGCGACCATAAGGCACAGGTCATGCAGACATTGGCCTATTTTGACGGGGTCAATTTTGCGCGGATGGCCAAGGCCAAGGCTTTTTTCTCAGTCGCGCTGATGGACGATGTTTGCCCGCCTTCCACTGTTTACGGCGCATTCAACGCCTACGGTGGAGAGAAGACGATCGTGGAATACGAGTTTAACAATCACGAAGGTGGCCAAGCATTCCAAGAGCAAAAGCAAATGGAATGGCTGAGCAATAAATGCGCAACTTCATTGGTGGGCAGTTACAGGATAAAGCGTTGACGGGGTCAACGGTTCATATGCATGGTCCACCAGCAGCAAGGGGCAGATATCTGCTTTGCCCAGTGCCTCAATGAAGAGAGGATGGGTGATTTAGCCCTCACCTACGGTTTCAGACCAAATCCCGGCTTGAAAATGCCTGCCTGCCGCTGCTTTTCAAGTTTCAGCATTTCATCCATGACCTACCACTCTGCTTCATTAATTGGTCGTCACCGGTTGTGACCGCATGCGGGCGACAGTCTCCCGCTCGGCACGCTTGCAGCGCATCGGTGGCAGTCCGCGCTCCATCAAGGCCATGTCCTCAAGGACCATATCGCCCATGCGCTTGAATGCGACATCTAGTGCGCCTGCTCGGTGCGCCGATTTTACAAAGTTCGGCATACGTCGAACTGGATGGTCTTGAGGCAAAGGCTCTTCTGGAAATACATCGCTAGCGGCGATAATGTGTCCGCTTTCGACTGCTGACATCAACGCTGTAAAATCGACAACATCCGAACGGCTTAGCAGTATAAACGCCGCACCCCTGCGCATCCGCTCAAAACTTTCCTTATTCAAAAATCCAGCATTTTCAGACGTCACTGCGGCAACAACGAACACAAAGTCACTTTGTTCCAAGACTTCGTTCAGAGTTGCCGGTGTGACACCATTTTCTAGCAGGATCGATGGCGGAAGCCACGGGTCAAAGGCTTTTACCTTCGCCCTGAAGCCGACCAAGAGCCGATTGAGCGCCTTTCCAAGATCACCAAACCCGATAATCCCAATGTCAGCGCCAGAAAGAAGTCGTGAGGCCTTATTGCCTTCGCCGCCCCAACGTTCCATTCCGCGTTCAAAAAGTGCGTTGGCCTGACCAATGCCGCGCGAAAGCTCCAGCGCGAGGCCCAATCCCATCTCTGCAACCGGTTCGGCGAAAACCGCCCCGGTTGTTACGACATGCACGCCGCGCGCGAAGAGGTGATCGTAGGGCATGTTGTTGATGAGGTTGCTTTCAACGTTCAGGACGCATTTAAGCGATCTCATCCTCTCAAAGAGACCGAGCGATATAGGAGGTTGGCCGATGATGTATTTTACGTTTTCTAGGGTCTCTTCAGGCAAGGCTGCGAAGTTTAACGCTGAAGTTTCGACGATCTCGTACTTTTCGAATAAGTGTTCTTTTTGGTCTTGGGTGAAAATGATGTCTAGGCTGCGTGGTTCTGGCACGCTTACTACGAGGGTTCGCACAGTTTCATTCATATTTATGTCACTCCTAGTCATTAGAAGGCATTCTTTTTCAGCTAGATATAGATTGATTCATTCGTTGTAGTGTGTGGCCTTGCGTTCAAAGCGGTGCGAAATTCCGCTAACCAAGTTAACCTGACTTCGGTCTTGCCCGACCTTGGTTTGTCCTCCGCGCCAACC
>JBAXLX010000454.1:0-2374 GCA_037134595.1 Pseudomonadota bacterium | reverse complement strand
CCCAAACAGTGCCGGAGGTTTTCATGCTTGATCTGACCTATACCCAGCCCACGCCCAAGGTGATTGCCGGGGCCAAGCACGATTGGGAACTGGTGATCGGGATGGAGATCCATGCCCAAGTCGCCTCGAATTCCAAGCTGTTTTCGGGGGCTTCGACCCAGGTGGGGGCAGAGCCCAATTCCAACGTGGCCTTTGTTGATGCCGCTATGCCCGGCATGTTGCCCGTGATCAACGATTTTTGCGTGGAACAGGCCGTGCGCACCGGCTTGGGATTAAAGGCGGCGATCAACCTGCGCTCGGCCTTTGACCGCAAGAATTATTTCTACCCCGACCTGCCGCAGGGCTATCAGATCAGCCAGCTGTACCACCCCATCGTGGGTGAGGGCGAGGTTTTGGTCGAACTGTCACCCGGTGTCGCCCGCTTGGTGCGCATCGAGCGTATCCATCTGGAGCAAGACGCGGGCAAGTCGATCCACGATATGGATCCGGCCATGTCCTTTGTCGATTTCAACCGCACCGGCGTGGCCTTGATGGAGATCGTCAGCCGCCCCGACATTCGCGGCCCCGAAGAAGCCGCAGCCTATGTCGCCTAACTGCGCCAGATTTTGCGCTATCTGGGCACCTGTGATGGCAATATGCAAAACGGCAATCTGCGCGCCGATGTGAACGTGTCGGTCTGCCGACCGGGCCAGTACGAGAAATATCAGGCAACCCAAGACTTCTCGCACCTTGGCACGCGCTGCGAGATCAAGAATATGAACTCGCTGCGCTTTATCCAGCAAGCGATTGACTATGAAGCCCGCCGCCAGATTGCCATTGTCGAAGATGGCGGGTCGGTCACGCAAGAAACCCGCCTGTATGATCCCGACAAGGGCGAGACCCGCTCGATGCGCAGCAAGGAAGAGGCGCATGATTACCGCTATTTCCCCTGCCCCGACCTGTTGCCGCTCGAGATTGAACAGGCTTGGGTCGATGACATCGCCGCCACCATGCCCGAACTGCCCGACGCCAAGAAGGCGCGGTTTATGGGCGATTATGGCCTGACCGATTACGACGCCAATGTGCTGACGGCCGAGCTTGATTCGGGCGCGTTCTTTGAAGCCGTGGCCAAAGGCCGCGATGGCAAGATGGCCGCGAACTGGGTGATCAACGAACTGTTCGGTCGCCTGAACAAAGAAGGCCGCGCCATTGGCGACACGCCCGTGTCCGCCGCGCAATTGGGCGGTGTGCTGGATTTGATCGGTGCGGGCGAGATTAGCGGCAAAATGGCCAAGGACCTGTTTGAAATCCTGTGGACCGAAGGCGGCGACCCGGCCGAGCAGGCCGCCAAGCACGGCATGAAGCAAGTCACCGACATGGGGGCCATCGAAGGCGCCCTTGACGCCCTGATCGCCGCCAACCCCGATCAGGTCGCAAAGGCCAAGGTCAATGCCAAGCTTTCGGGCTGGTTCACGGGGCAGGTGCTGAAATCCACCGGTGGCAAGGCCAATCCGGCGGTGGTCAATGCTTTGGTGGCGCAAAAGCTGGGGCTGTAAGGGCGGCATCGGCCCTGCCGCGCGGCGCTTGCTGAGAGGCCGGACGCTCCGCGGGGGATATTTGGGCAAGTATGAAAGCCCTTAGGTTTTGCGCATCAAGGCTGAAGTGTAGAGCGCCAAGGCCGCCCAGATCATCGGGAAGGCCAGCATCTGGGCGGTGCCGAAGGGTTCTTTGAACACCAAAATGGCGATCAGCAGGATCATCGTGGGCGAGATATATTGCAAAATGCCGATGGTCGACAGCCGCAGCCCCTTGGCCCCGTTGGCGTAAAGCATCAAAGGTACGGCTGTGATCAGCCCGCAGGCCAGCAAAAGCGCCGTCTCAGGCGCGCTGCCCGCGGCGAAGTGGCCGGTTCCCTGCACCCCGTTCCACGCCATATAGGCCAGCGCAAAGGGGGTCATGATCAAGATCTCTAGCAGGAAGCCTTGGTTTGCCGCCAAAGGCAGGGAGCGCTTGAGATAGGCATAAAACCCCCAAGTGACCGTTAACCCCAAGGCGACCAGCGGCACCTTGCCCGCCTCCCATGTCAGCAGCGCCACCGCCAAGGCGGCAAGGCCAATGGCGGCCATCTGGCGCGGCGAGAGCTTTTCTTTCAGCAACACCGCGCCCAGAAAGATGCTGAACAGAGGGTGGATGTAATAGCCCAAGGCCGCGTCCAGCGCATGGCCGGCCCCTATCGCCCAAACATAGATGCCCCAGTTGACCGAGATCAGCGCCGCCGTTGGCGCCCCCATGGCCAGCATGCGCGGTTGGCGCAACAGCGGCCATATGCCGCCAAACTCGCCCCGCACCACCAGCACAAGGGCTGCGATCGGCACGCTCCACACCACACGGTGGG
>JBAXLX010000453.1:0-2375 GCA_037134595.1 Pseudomonadota bacterium | reverse complement strand
ATCGTCTTGGCCTGGGACCAAAGCGCCGAGGCGATGACCGCCACTCGCCGCGCCCTGCCCTTGCTGAAACAGGCCGATACCGTTGTGATCACTGTCGTTGATCCGCCCAGCTATGGCCCAGAGCGGTCAGACCCCGGCGGCTTGCTTTGTCAGATGCTGGTCCGGCATGGCGTCAAGGCCGAGGTGTCGGTGCTGGCCAAGGCCCTGCCCCGCGTGTCGGACATCCTCGCCCGCCAAGTGCGCGATATCGGGGCCGATCTTCTGGTCATGGGCGCTTACAGCCACTCTCGCTTTCGAGAGGCGATCTTGGGCGGGGCCACGCGCGACCTGCTGGAACAGGCCGAAGTGCCGGTGTTTCTGGCGCATTGAGGGGCGGATTGCCCCGACGACTTGGGCATCGGGGCAATCCTGTCCGTCAAAACACTGGCATGCTTGCAGAACCGGGCCTCCCCTCTCCCCTCGGGGGAGAGGGCTAGGGTGAGGGGGCCTACCCCACCAAGCGCTTCAACGACGGCACGGCAGAGATCAGCACCAAATCCATCACCAACACCGCTAGCAGAGTCAGCCCCAACATCGGAAACAGCATCGACAAGGCCAGCGCGATCAACACAACGCCCCGCGCCAGTGGCACATCGGCAGGCGCGGGTGGGGCAGCCAGGCGCAGCGCGCCCACCGGGCGGCGCTTCCACCACAAGACCACGCCCGACACACAGGTGAACACCACCGCAAGGCAGAACACGGCGTTCACCAGCAGGTTCCACAACCCCATCTGGCCTTCGTGCAGCGCAATCCCCACGGCCATCGCCTTGGCCCCAACGGCATAATCGGCGTATTGCACATCCGCCAAAACACGCCCGCTGTACTGATCGACATGCACAGTGCGATCTGCGGTCGGATCGGGGCTGTCATAGCTCATGGAATTCTGGCCCAGCGTCCAGACCCCGGCCTCTCCATCCGGGAAGGACACGCGGAAACGCCCTGCCATCCCCAAATCCCGCGCCAATCCTGCCATCGCCGTCAGGTCCAGCACCGTTCCGGGCGGCAGCACCGCCACCCCGGCGGCAGAGCCAGACTCGGGCAAGGGCGTTAGTTCCAGCCCCCAAGGCACCTCTTTCTCGCCCGCACCATTCAGGCTTTGATGGGTGCGATCTGACAGTGGCGCACCCCACTTTTCCGCCGGAAAGGTGTTCCACGCCTGCACAAACCAACCGCCCCAGATGCCGGCCCATGCCAGCCCGGTGATCAGGAAGAACACCAAAACGACAGACATCCACGTGCCCACCACCTGATGCAGCGATTTCCACAGGGCGCGGCCCTTGGCAGCCAAACGCGGGATAAACATCGCCCGCAGACCGCCCGCCTCACGCGGCCAGACCAGATAAAGCCCGGTCGCCACCATCAACAGCCCCAACGAGGCCGCAATCTCGATCAGCCGATCCCCCAAATCCCCGATCAAGAGCGTGCCGTGAATCCGCTCCAGCCACGCGTACCAGGTGCCGCCATCCGGGGTCTGGCGCAGCACCTCTCCGCTATAGGGGTTCAGCGCGACGATCATCGCCGGATCAGCCGCCACATTGAACAACGCGGGGTTGGTGGCAGAATAGGGCGCGATGTATTCGGTGATCCCGCTCGCCCCCGGAACAGCCGCCAAAGCGGCGGCCTGTTGATCGGCCAAAGGCAGCGCTTGGCCCGTGGCAGGAATGACCAAACGGTCGCCGTATTCCGGCGCGACCGTGGTCAGGATCATCATCGCAAAACCCGTCACGGCGAGCATCAGCAGAAAGGGGATGACGTAAAGCCCGGCATAAAAGTGCCAGCGCCAGACGGCAAAATACAGCCGGTTGATCCGGCCCGCCGCAGGGGCGGCAAGGGTTGTGTCGGTCATGAAGGTCTCATCGACAAAGGCCAAGGGATTGCCCGGTCAGGCAGCGGCCCACACTGCGCCTGCCGGTCTATGCGACAAGGGACCGTGACGGACCGAGGGCCGGCAAAGCCCACAAAGCCCCGTCACTGCGTAAGGTCACACCAAGGGTGGCGCACGCAATCCATGACCCGGATCGCGGACCAATCGCGCCGCGCGGCTTGTCTGCGGGGCGACCACCTTGGCCACAAACGCCAGCTCGGCCTTCAGAACGGGCACATCCAGCGGCGGAACCATCACCATCGTGGGCAAATGACAGACCGGACAATCCCGGCCCGCCGTATCGTCATCCCCGCCATCATGGCAGACATCCGCCAGCGTGCCACCCGCCAGCATAAAGGCCAGCTTTCCGGCATCCTCGGGATGCGGGACACGATGGGCAAAGCCGACGCCCACCAGCGTGAAAAGCAGCGCCAGTGTCAGGGCAATGCGAGGGATCAGGCGCAGCGGGGTG
>JBAXLX010000452.1:0-2380 GCA_037134595.1 Pseudomonadota bacterium | reverse complement strand
AGCTGGAAAGCCTGTGTGACGATCTGATCAAACGCTCGATCAAGCCCTGCCAAGCAGCGTTGAAAGATGCGGGCGTCAGCATCGGCGACATTGACGAGGTGGTTCTGGTCGGTGGTATGACGCGCATGCCCCGCGTGATCGAAGAAGTGACCAAGTTCTTCGGCAAAGAGCCCCACAAGGGCGTGAACCCCGACGAAGTCGTGGCCGCCGGTGCTGCCATTCAAGCGGGCGTGCTGCAGGGCGACGTGAAAGACGTGGTTCTGCTGGACGTGACGCCGCTGTCCTTGGGCATCGAAACCTTGGGCGGTGTCTTTACCCGCCTGATCGACCGCAACACCACGATCCCGACCAAGAAAAGCCAGATCTTCTCGACCGCCGAAGACAACCAAAACGCCGTAACCCTGCGCTGCTTCCAAGGCGAGCGGGAAATGGCGGCCGACAACAAGATGCTGGGCCAGTTCAATCTGGAAAACATCCCCCCCGCTCCACGCGGTATGCCCCAGATCGAAGTTACCTTTGACATCGACGCCAACGGCATCGTGACGGTCAAGGCCAAAGACAAAGGCACCGGCAAGGAGCAGGCCATCACGATCCAAGCCTCGGGCGGGTTGTCGGATGCCGATATCGAACGCATGGTCAAAGACGCCGAAGCCAACGCCGACGCCGACAAGGCCCGCCGCGAGCTGGTCGAGGCGAAAAACCAAGCCGAAGGCCTGCTGCATTCGACCAAGAAGTCGCTGTCTGAACATTCCGACAAGGTCGATCCCTCGACCGTCGAGATGATCGAACTGGCGATGAGCGCCTTGGAAGATACGATCAAGTCGGAAGACGCCGGCAAGATCAAAGGCGGCATCCAGAACCTGACTGACGCTGCGATGAAGCTGGGCGAGGCGATCTATAAGGCGCAAGCCGAAGCCTCGGAAGGCAACGGCGACGAAGGTGGCCCGCGCGATGTCGATGACGACATCGTCGACGCCGACTTCGAAGACCTTGGCGACAACAAGCGCAAGTAACGCGCGCAGAACCGGCTAAGGGCGGCCCCCCACGGGGTCGCCCAAACGCATTCTTGATACAAAGGTCCTGCCATGGCAAAGCGCGATTATTACGAAGTCTTGGGGGCAACCAAAGGCGCCTCGGCGGAAGAGCTGAAGAAAGCCTACCGCACCAAGGCCAAAGAACTGCACCCCGACCGCAACACCGACAATCCCAACGCCGAAGCCCAGTTCAAAGAGATCAACGAGGCTTACGATGTTCTGAAAGACGCCGACAAAAAGGCGGCTTATGACCGCTATGGCCATGCGGCCTTTGAAGGCGGGCGTGGTCCGGGTGGTGGCGGCGGCGGTAATGGAGATTTCGGGTCGTCTTTCTCGGACGTGTTCGAAGACCTGTTTGGCGACTTTATGGGCCGCGGTGGGCAAGGCGCCCAAGGCGGGCGACGCAGTCGGGCACAGCGCGGGTCTGACCTGCGCTATAACCTGCGTGTCTCGCTGGAAGAAAGTTTCGCTGGCGTTCAAAAAACCATCACCGTGCCGAGTTCAGTCGCTTGCGATGTCTGCAGCGGCACGGGGGCCGAAGGCGGGGCCGAACCTGTCACCTGCCCGACCTGCGCGGGCATGGGCAAGGTCCGCGCCCAGCAAGGGTTCTTCACCGTCGAACGCACCTGCCCCACTTGTGCGGGCGCTGGCCAGACGATCAAAAACCCCTGCAAAGCCTGCGGCGGTGCCGGTCGCACTGAAAAAGAACGCTCCTTGTCGGTCAATATTCCTGCAGGTGTTGAAACCGGCACCCGCATCCGCCTGTCTGGCGAGGGTGAGGCCGGAATGCGCGGCGGCCCGACGGGCGATTTGTACATCTTCATCGAAACCCGCGAGCACCCGATCTTTCAGCGCGACGGGGTGAACCTGTTCTGCCGCGTGCCCGTGTCGATGATCACCGCCGCCTTGGGCGGTGAGGTGGAAGTGCCCACGATTGACGGCGGCAAAAGTCGGGTCAAGGTGCCAGCCGGCACGCAAACCGGCAAGCAGTTGCGCCTGCGCGCCAAGGGCATGCCCGCGCTGCGCGGCGGTGGGGCGGGGGATATGATGATCGAACTGGCAGTGGAAACGCCGGTCAACCTGTCGTCGCGCCAGAAAGACTTGCTGGCCGAATTTGAAAAGCTGGGGGCGGATAACAATCCTGAAGGGTCGTCGTTCTTTGCCAAGGTCAAAGGCTTTTGGGATGGCATGAAAAGCTAACCTGCCATCCTTTGCCGCCTAAATGCGCCGCACCCGACAGGGCTGCGGCGTTTTTTTGCCGGTTCGTTAACCTTTTTTTCACCAAGGCCATGCCAGACTGTCGCAATGGCACCCAACGGATTTCATGAACAACCCCTGCCGCTCCT
>JBAXLX010000451.1:0-2405 GCA_037134595.1 Pseudomonadota bacterium | reverse complement strand
TGCTGGGCAACGCAGGTGCGAACACGCTGACGGGTTCAGGTTACAACGACAGCATCGACGGCGGTTCCGGCAACGACAGCCTCACTGGAGGCGCTGGCAACGACACCGTCTATGGCGGATTGGGCAATGATACATTGGTCGGCGGCGCAGGGTCAGACGTCTTCGTGTTCAACACCACTCCCAATGCTTCAACCAACAAAGACACGATCAGTGATTTCGCCGGTGCCAACGACGATATCTGGCTAGCTAAATCTGTCATGGCGGGGCTTGGTTCAAGTACAGGAGCGCTGAGCAGTGCTGCCTTCTGGTCAGGCGCTGGCGTAATCACCGGCCATGATGCTGATGACCGCATCGTTTACAATTCCACCACTGGCGCCTTGTATTATGATGCAGATGGAAATGGGTCTACCGCCGCTGCGCAAATTGCACAGCTGACGGCAAACACGGTGCTGACTTACCAAGATTTTTTCATCATCTAATCCAGCGAGAGCATAATGCGTAATGCACTATAATAGTGCATTACGCGCCCTTCTTGTCGCCCACCACACTGGCCAGCAAGGCACGATTGTCGTCCAGCATGGTTGCCCAGTTCTTGGCGCGGAACATTTGGTCGATCACTTTGACTGCCCGCATCATGCGCTCGGGTGCAGTGGGCTGTTCGTTGAACACAGCCTCGTTCGCCAAAATCATCGCCTTGGTGTACACATAGCAGTTGTGATTGACCAATACAGCGTCACCAAAAGCGTCGATGGTGCGGATTGCCTGTGACCTGCCCCCCGGTCGTCCCTCGTTCATAACGAGAGTCCTTGGATTTGATAGTCGTCGGTTTCGGGGGTGGCAAGCGCGTCGGGCGCGGAGCCGTCAAATTGCTCAAGTGCCCGACGCGCTTCTGCGGGGGTTTGGTTGCCCAACGAGGAATGCGGCCTGACGTTGTTGTAATCGTAGCGCCAGAGGGCCAGCGTGCGGCGGGCATCAGCCAAGCTGTCGAAGATC
Organism: Pseudomonadota bacterium; assembly: GCA_037134595.1. GTDB lineage: Bacteria > Pseudomonadota > Alphaproteobacteria > Rhodobacterales > Rhodobacteraceae > Stagnihabitans. The sequence goes on along the minus strand of JBAXLX010000451.1, from coordinate 1,412 downwards.
TCCTCGTTGAGGCATTCATCGCGGAGGCTACCGTTGAAGGACTCGATGTAGCCGTTCTGCTGCGGCTTGCCGGGATCGATGTAATGCCACTCAACCTTGTTGTCGTTCGCCCATTTGAGGATGGCCTTGCTGGTGAACTCGGTGCCGTTGTCCGACACGATGCAGGCCGGTTTACCGTAGATGCGAACCAAGGCGTCCAGTTCGCGCGCCACCCTGGCCCCCGAGATGCTGGTATCGGCGATCAGGCCGAGGTTTTCACGGCAGCAGTCATCGTTCACAGCCAGAATGCGGAACTTTCGACAGGCCCCGAAGGTGTCGGACAGAAAGTCCAGCGACCAGCGCTGGTTTGGGCGCAGCGGCACCGGCATTGGCGTGCGACTGCCGCGTGCCCGCTTGCGGCCACGCCTACGACGGACGGACAGTCCCTCTTCCCGGTAGATGCGGTAGAGCTTCTTCTCGTTCATCACCATACCCACACGCTCCAGCATGACGCCAATGCGCCGATACCCAAACCGTCGCCGCTTCTCAGCAATCTTGTTCATTTCCAGACGGATATCCGGGTTATCGGGCGGATGCTCCCGCCGCACGGTCTTGGGATCGACACCGATCAGGACGCAGGCCCGGCGCTGAGAGATCGGATGACCCTTCATCGCCCGCAGCACCGCGTCCCGCCGCTCGGCCGGTGTCGTCAGGGCTTTCCCAGCAGGTCCTTCAGAACCACGTTGTCGAGCATGACATCCGCCACAAGGCGTTTCAGCTTCGCGTTCTCGTCCTCAAGCTGCTTGAGGCGTTTGGCATCGGACAGGTCCATCCCGCCATACTTGGCCTTCAGCTTGTAAAACGTCGCAGGGCTCAGCCCGTGCTTGCGGCACAACTCGGCCGTCGGCAAGCCAGCCTCCTGCTCTTTGATCATCCCGATAATCTGCGCTTCAGTGAAACGGCTTTTCCTCATGTCGTCTGCTCCTTCAGGTTGGGCAGACTCTACATCACAGCGAGGGAACTTCCGGGGGGCAGGTCAATAGAAGAAATATTTGAACAGTTAAAGGATTTGGGCGCTGTATCATCCACAGACGATTTCAGCACAAAATGGTTGGGGCGAGAGCGCAGTTACATGCGGTGTCTGCGTGCAAAGCAGCGTGATCCCAGTGCTCAAGTCTTGGCCACCTGCGCTGTGCGCTTGCTGCGGACTGCGGACAGTGTGGGTACAACCATGCCGTGGTCTCGCAGAGACAGTCTGCGCAGCTTGGCCAACACATGTCTTGAAGCCTTGTTGTCCACCGGTGTTCGACCGTGACGAATAAATCCCCGTTCTGTGCGGTATAAATACACGCATAGGGAGGACAGCTGATTGATTACAAACATCATTGATTGCCGCGACAACCGCTTTGTTGGGGCACGCATCGCGGCCAGTG
>JBAXLX010000450.1:0-2416 GCA_037134595.1 Pseudomonadota bacterium | reverse complement strand
ACCACCAAGGCCACCTCTTCGGCGTCCAGATGGCCGATGAAAGCGTCGGCATCCTGCGGGCCGGTGGAATGGGCAAGGGTTGTGGCAGGCGACAGGCCCACGATGGTCAGATCGCCCTGCAGCCCCGTGTCAGGGGCGGCAAAGGGCAGGCCGTGGGTCATGGTGTAATCGATCCCGTCGACCTCGTAGCCAAAGATTTTCGCCGCAGCGCCGATCACATCGCCGTAGCCCAACCCGCTGTCTTTCACCGACCAGTGATCAGGCCGATAGATCGCAAAGCCGCCAGACCCATGGGCGGCGCAACGGCTCCACCCCGCATAAACGCCCATCGATCCGGTCAGGCCCATGGTTGCCACAGCGGGGCGGGCGACTTGGGGGTGGTCCCAATAGCTGGTCAGGCGGGTTGGGTCGGGGGTGGGGTCGTTCTGGGGGGCGGCGTATTTGTAGCAGGTTTGCTGGGTCAGATCCTTAGACAGGCGGGTTTGCCAAAAGAAGTTGCCCGCAAACCGCGCGACCTCGCCGCCCTGTTGCACCCAAGCCTCCAGATGGTCGCGCATCTCCCATGTCCAGTATTCATCATGGCCCACGATCAGCGCACGGGAATATCCGGCCAACAGATCGGGATTGGCGTGCAGATCGTGCTGGGTGGCATAAGATAGGCCAATCCCCTGCGCTTCGGCCCAAAGCGCAAAGGGCCGCTCGAACGCCGCCCAACCGGAGGAGGCGTATTTCTTCGAAATCCCCTTGGCGCGGGCGTAATCCATATGCGGATAGCGCGGTTTTGACAAAAGCGCAGAGGCATGCGGGATGCGCGGTGCATCGTGCGGCCAGCGCACAAAGCCCTTGGCCCAAGGGCGGTGCAGGCTGACCACGGGGGCAAACTCGGCGCGGTGGGGGCCGGTGATCCCCTGATAATGGTTCGACCCGCCCCAATCGTTATAGGCGCACCAAGTGCCTGTGGCCAAGATAAACAAAACCCCCTGCGGCTTGGCAGATTTCAATACGAACATATGGTCGGATTGATGCCCCGCCACCGTCAGGCGCAGGACATAAACGCCACAGGCCCAATCGTGGGGCAGGGTCATGCGCAACCGTTCCGGCCACCCGCAGCCGGTGACAGAGCAATCTTGCGGCGTGGGTTCAAAGCTCATGGCGACTTGTGTGTCGAGCACTTTGAGCGGCACCAAGCCATCGCGCAAAATCTCGACCCGTGCGGTGGGGGCTGACGACATGGCGTGCAGCACCAAGGTTTGCCCGGGGGCATAGCTGATCTGGTCGGTATAGCCCCAAACCTGCGGGCGGGCAGGGTCTGGTGAGGCGATCTCGTAATAATGCCCCGTCACCGCATCGCCGTCATCATAGGGGCCAGCGACAAAGAAATCTTTCAACGTCATGCGTTTGTCCTATCTAACACCAGCTTTGGCCTGCGCGTGCACCTGCAACACCGCCAAAGCGGCCGATATCACCCGCGCCGCCGGCCCATCGGCGCGCGAGGTCAAGAGGACGGGCACCGATGCCCCCATCACCAGCCCCGCCGCTTCGGCATGAGCCAGATGGGTGAGCAGTTTCACAAGAATATTGCCCGCATCAAGATTGGGCACGATCAGCACTTGGGCTTGGCCCGCAACACTGCCCGCGATGCCTTTGGTGCGCGCAGCCGCCATGCTGACGGCGTTGTCCATCGCCAAGGGCCCGTCGACCAGCCCGCCAGTGATCTGCCCGCGTTCGGCCATTTTCGACAGGGCGGCGGCATCCATCGACGATGGCATATCGGGGCTGACAGTTTCCACCGCCGACAGCACGGCGACCTTGGGCTGGGCAATCCCCAAGGCATGGGCCAGATCAATGGCGTTTTGCACGATGTCGACCTTGGTGGTCAGGTCGGGCGCGATGTTGATGGCCCCGTCAGACACCAGCAAAGGATGGCTCAACCCCGGCACATCCAGCACAAAGACATGGGTCAAGCGCCGCCCGATCCGCAGTCCACTGACATGGTCAAGCATGGGGTGCAGCAAGACATCGGTGTGCAAATAGCCCTTCATGATGGCTTGCACTTTGCCTGCGCGGGCCAGTGCCACGGCCTGTACTGCCGCAGCACTTTCGCTTGCCGCCTCGACCAGCTCAACCCCGCCCAGATCAACGCCAAGCTCACCCGCCAAGGCGCGGATGCGGGCGGTGGGGCCGATCAGCACGGGCAGGATCAGGCCTTGGGCCTGCGCCAACAAGGCCCCTTGCAGGGCCTGCGCCTCGTCCGGCCAGACGACGGCGGTGGTTAAAGCGGGCAGGGCTTGGGCGCGTTTGAGGATGGCGTCAAACTGGCGGTGGGTTTGCACCACCAATCCGGGCAGATCGCGGTCATCGAAACTCAGCGGCAAAAGCGGCGCTTGCACCTGCGCTTTGCCTTGCACCATCACAG
>JBAXLX010000449.1:0-2422 GCA_037134595.1 Pseudomonadota bacterium | reverse complement strand
GTAATCGCAATACCTTCCACCCGGCGCAAGGTGCGCTCGGCGTCAATCAGGCCGCTCAGTTGCGCTTTGGGCAAGTCAATCTGGCTGACGTCGCCGGTAATTACGGCCTTGGTGCCAAAGCCCACACGGGTCAGAAACATCTTCATTTGCTCAGGCGTGGTGTTTTGCGCCTCGTCCAAAATAACAAATGCATTGTTCAATGTGCGCCCGCGCATAAAGGCCAAGGGGGCGATTTCGATCCGCTTTTCCAGCAGCATCTTTTCCACCTGCTTGGCGGGCAGAAAATCGTTCAACGCGTCATAAAGGGGCTGCATATAGGGGTCGATCTTTTCCTTCATATCGCCGGGCAAAAAGCCCAACCGCTCGCCCGCTTCGACGGCAGGGCGTGACAGGATGATCTTTTCGACAGCGCCGGACAGGAACATGGTCACGCCGACAGCGACGGCCAGATAGGTCTTGCCGGTACCTGCGGGGCCGATGCCAAAGCCCATCTCGTGGGTGAACAGGTTGGCGACATAGGCCTTTTGCGCCTCGGTTCGCGCCTCGACGCCCTTTTTGCGGGTGCGCAGTTCCATGGCGCCGCCTTGGAACATCTCGATTTGTTCGCCGTCCACGCGCATCGTGTCGCTGGGGGGGCGGCCCATGCGAATGGACCCTTCGATATCTCCGGCAGAGATATGCTTGCCCGCTTCCAACCTCGCATAAAGCCCGCGCAGCACGGCGGCGGCCTGCTCGCGCGCGACCTTATCGCCCAAGACGGCCAGCTTGTTGCCCCGGCGTAGCACATGGACCCCCAACTGCTGTTCCACCTGCGCAAGGTTGCGATCAAACTGGCCGCAGAGCTCGATCAACAGGCGATTGTCGGGGAATTCCAGATGCGTTTCGGCAAGGGTTTCCGGACGGGTCGGGGGGGTCAGCGCGCTGATGCCCAATGGGCTCTCCTTCTGGTGCTTGGTTCAGCCGAAGTGGTCACGTCTTACACAAACTGTGGGGCCAGCGCAGGCGTCTGTCCATAGCGAATGTAGCCCTCAACCCCAGACTGACCAGTGCCTGTGACAGGGCGATGACAAATTCGGCGTCAAAAAGGGCAGATCAGAGGTTCTCTTGCTGCGGCATCCCAAGGACGTGATAGCCCGCATCCACATGGATCACCTCGCCACTGGTGCAATTGCCATAGTCCGAACACAGCCAAACGGCTGTACCGCCAATGGCTTCCAGCGTGGCATTCTGGCGCAAGGGCGCATTGGCTTCGGTGTGGCGAAAGGTGGCACGCGCCCCGCCGATGGCAGCCCCTGCCAGCGTTTTCATCGGGCCGGGCGAGATGGCGTTGACGCGAATCTTTTGCGGCCCAAGGTCATTGGCCAGATAGCGCGTGGCCGATTCGAGGGCGGCTTTGGCCACGCCCATCACGTTGTAATTGGGCGTGACACGGTTTGATCCGGCATAGGTGAGCGTAATCAGGCTACCGCCATCGGGCATAAGCTCCGCCGCACGGCGGCTGACATCGATAATGGAAAAGCACGAGATCGTCAGCGAGTTTTGAAAATTCCCGCGCGTGGTGTTGATAAACCGGCCCGTCAGTTCGTTTTTGTCGGAAAAGGCTATGGCATGGACCAGAAAATCAATCGTCCCCCAGCGGGTTTTGAGCGCCGCAAAACAAGTGTCGAGGCTTTCCTCATCAATCACATTCACGTCGAGCAGGAAGTCAGAGCCAAGCGAGGCCGCGAGCGGCTCCACCCTTTTGCCAAAGGCCTCGCCCTGGAAGGAAAACGCCAGCTCCGCGCCCTCGGCCGCCAGGGCCTTGGCAATGCCCCATGCGATCGAGCGGTCATTGGCCACGCCCATAATCAGGCTGCGTTTGCCTTGCATCAGGTCTGGCATGTCGAGGTCTCCTTCTTCGGGGTCGCGATTTTTCTGCGAAAAATCGGGGTGCTGGGGGTGGGCGTGATTTTTCGCAGAAAAATCGTGGGCGGGTCAGTCCAGATATTTGCTCATCACAAGAGTGGCGTTGGTGCCACCAAAGCCGAAACTGTTGGACAGCACGCTGTCCAAGGCCACGTCTTCGCGCAGGTTTGTCACGATCTCGCCCTCGTCCAAAGCCGGGTCCAAAGTCTCGATATTGGCCGATGCGGCGATGAAGGATTTGTTCATCATGATCAGCGCATAAATCGCCTCATGCACGCCCGTGGCCCCCAAGGAATGCCCGGTCAGCGACTTGGTCGAGGCAACGGGGGGCGTGTGGCCGCGGCCAAAGACACGGCGGATCGCCTCGATCTCGGTCACGTCGCCCACCACGGTCGAGGTGCCGTGGCTGTTGATATAATCGATCTTGCGGCCTTGCGGCAGGGTCGATAGGGCCAAGCGCATCGATCGCTCGCCACCTTCGCCCGAGGGGGCCACCATATCATGGCCGTCGGATGTG
>JBAXLX010000448.1:0-2430 GCA_037134595.1 Pseudomonadota bacterium | reverse complement strand
GTGTCCAACGGCTTTCCCAAATCGATCCCCTTCGACCAATTGGGCAACCGCGCCGAATATGACCCCGATATGCTGCAACGCAATCTGATGTTTGGCACACCCGATGAGGTGATCGCCAAGCTGAAACTCTATCAGGCCTTGGGCGTGGATGAATTCATCTATTACGCCAGCCTTGGTCTGGGTCTGGCCGAACAAAAACGCTCGATGGAGTTGTTCGTCAACGAGGTGATGCCCGCTTTCGCCTGACGCCGTTTGCCTGAAAGGAATGCCCGTGAGCCATGTCGAAGTCACCCGTCGCGGACGGGTTTTGGAAGTCAAGCTGAACAAGCCCAAAGTCAACGCCATCGACGTGGCGATGAGCCAAGACATGGGCCGCGCCTTTGCCTTGCTGCGCGATGACCCTGATCTGTGGGTGGGCATTCTGACGGCCGAGGGTGACCGGATATTCTCTGCCGGCTGGGACCTTAAGGCGCTGAACGCGGGTGAGATGTCGCTGGATAACTGGTGGGAGACGGCGGATTACGGCATTGGCGGCTTTGGCGGGCTGACGGAAAACTGGCAGATGAACAAGCCGGTGATCTGTGCGCTCAACGGCATGGCGATTGGCGGCGGGTTTGAAATTGCCATGTCGTGCGATTTGATCATCGCGGCGGACCATGTGCATTTTGCCCTGCCCGAAATGCCCTTGGGCATCGTGCCCGATGCGGGCGCTTTGCAACGCCTGCCCCGCCTTATTCCGCGCAACATCGCGGTGGAGATGCTGCTTTTGGGCCGCAAGATGCCCGCGGCAGAGGCTGCGCATTACGGTTTGGTCAACAAGGTCGTTCCCAAAGAGGCGCTGATGGAGACAGCGCGGGCTTGGGCCGACCAGATCGCAGCCTCTGCCCCCTTGGCGATGCAAACGGTGAAAGAGGTCGAACGCGCCATCCAAGCCCTGCCGCTGGAAGCCGCCTTCACCCATATGCGCAAGGGCGATCTGCCCACCTACCGCGCCATGCTGAAATCCGAAGACTCGGCCGAGGGAATCGCGGCCTTTGTCGAAAAACGCAATCCCGTCTTCAAGGGGCGCTAAATGTATCCTGATCCAAAGACTGTCACCCGTGTCACCACCTTGGGCGCAGGCCCGATCGGCGGAGGATGGGCCGCGCATTTTCTGGCGCGTGGCTATGATGTCACGGCCTATATCCACGCCGAGGCTGAAACGGCGGCGCTGATGTCGGTGATCACCACCGGCTGGATCAGCTTGCAAGCTTTGGGTCTGGCGCCGGGTGCATCATTGGACCGGTTGCGCATCACCACCGATCTGGCCGATGCCGTCAAAGACGCGCAGTTCATTCAAGAAAGCGCGCCCGAGCGGTTGGACATCAAACAAGCACTTTACAAACGCCTTGGCGAACTGGCCCCGCGCGACTGTGTGATTGCCTCGTCCACCTCGGGGTTGATGATGACCCAGATACAGGCCGACTGCCCCACCCCCGAACGCACGGTGATCGGCCATCCCTTCAACCCGCCCTATTTGCTGCCCTTGGTCGAAGTCGTGGGCGGCAAGGCGACCGAGCCGGAGGCCGTGGCTTGGGCTGTCGCCTTCTATCAAATCGCAGGCAAAGCCCCCTTGGCGATGAAAAAAGAAATCCCCGGTTTTGTCGCCACCCGCCTGCAAGAGGCGCTGTGGCGCGAAGCCCTGCATATGGTTGCCAATGGCGAGGCGACGCCTGCCGATATCGACAACGCCCTGATGAACGGCCCCGCCCCGCGCATGGCGGTGCAGGGGCAATGCATGGCCTTTCACGTCGCCTGTGGCGAGGGGGGCATGGCGACCAACCTTGACCAATTCGGCCCCGCGCTGAAATGGCCTTGGACCCGCCTTGAGGCCCCCGAGCTGACGCAAGAACTGCGCGACCGCATGGTGGATGGCTGCAACGACATCGCCGCTGGTCGCCACTTTGAGGCCATGGCCGCCACCCGTGACCGCGAGATTGTGGCCGTGCTGAACGCCATCCGCGACGCGCGGCGCTAAAGGCGGCTTTTGCCCAAGACCTGAATCGGCTTGGCAGAGCCACGGTTTTGCAAGGCTTGCAGGAATTTCGACAGCGTCCCCGGCCAAGAGGGGGCGCTGTCTTTTTCTGGCCACGCTTGGCGGTATTCGCTGGGCCTGCGGCCAAAGCATTTGCCAAAGGAAAAAGCAAAATGCGACAGGGTGTTAAACCCCGATGCCGTGGCAATATCGCGCACCGACAGGCTGGTCGAGATCAGCAAAACCCGCGCGTGCTGCAAGCGCAGCAGCAGGCCAAACTGCACCACAGTGCAGCCAATCGCCGCTTTGAACTGCCGCTCCATCTGGCGCTGCGACACGTTCAGCATTTCAGCGATGTCAGGCACGCTTAACGGTTCGGCGATGTTCTTTTCGATCAGCGCAATCGCCTCGCGCAC
>JBAXLX010000447.1:0-2442 GCA_037134595.1 Pseudomonadota bacterium | reverse complement strand
GGGCATCCAATCCCGCCCCTGCTGGCCTTTGGCCCCAGCCCCAAGGACCGCGCCCAAGGCGGTCCAGCCTGTGGCCACCACCAAAATTTGCGCCACAAAGAGGCCGATGTTCAGCGCCAGATGGTCGGGATTCGGCAACAGGACCAGGCCGAAGATCAGCGCTTTGGGGTTCAATAGTGTGGTCGTAAACACCGTCCGCCCCGTGACCGATGCCTGCGATGCCACCACCTGCGGCACCCGCCACAGCTTGACCGCCAGAGTGGCCACCCAAAGGCCTGCCACCAAAGCCACCCCGGCGCGCAGACCGGGCAGCGAGTCCAACAGCGCATTCCCGACCAGCGCCAAGGGCAGCACCGTGGTCAAATAGCCCGCGATTTCATAGGGGATCAGCCGCAGCGTGCGGGTCAATCCGCGCTCGCTCCCGCCGATCAGCAACAGCGTGTTGGTCGGCCCCGGTGTCACCAGAAGCACGAAGATCGCCACCGAAAGCTCAATCCATCCCATCGTCATCCCCCAAGATTGCACCGCCTTGGGGTGGCGCACAAGCCGCCGCCCGCCCATGATGCAGGTCAAGCGCCATGCGCCCCGTGCAACGACCCATGTCCTTGCCATGCGTTGCAACAGGGCGCGGTTGGCCTTATGTCCTTAGGCAACGTCATTGGGGAGGATGCCCGTTGCGCGACCTGAAACTGCCCGACCAGCGCCACCCGGAAAAGGCGCATCGTCCTGACAATGAACAGCCCAAAAAGCCGTCATGGATTCGCGTCAAGGCCCCGACCTCCGAGGGCTATAAGAAAACACGCGACATCCTGAAGGAAAAGAAACTCGTCACGGTCTGTGAAGAGGCGGGCTGCCCCAACGTCGGCGAATGCTGGAGCCAAGGCCACGCCACCATGATGATCATGGGTGAGATTTGCACCCGTGGCTGCACCTTTTGCAACGTGGCGACCGGCAAGCCGCAAACACTCGATACCTTTGAACCCGGACGTGTCGCCCATGCTGTGGCCGAATTGGGGCTGAACCATGTGGTCGTCACCTCGGTCGACCGCGATGACCTAGAGGATGGCGGGGCCGAGCATTTCGCCCAAACCATCCGCGCGATCCGCCATCGCGCCCCCAACACCACGATTGAAATTTTGACGCCCGATTTCCTGAAATGCGGGCCTGAGGCACTGGAAAAGGTCGTCGAAGCGCGGCCCGATGTGTTCAACCACAATCTGGAAACCGTCCCCGGCCTTTACCCCGAAGTCCGCCCCGGCGCGCGCTATTTCACCAGCCTGCGCCTGTTGCAGCGGGTCAAGGAACTCGACCCCGCGATGTTCACCAAATCCGGCATCATGGTTGGCTTGGGCGAGGACCGCCAATCCGTCCTGCAAGTCATGGACGACATGCGGGCGGCGGATGTGGATTTCCTGACCATCGGCCAATACCTGCAACCCACCCCCAAACACCACCGCATCGACCGTTTTGTCACGCCCGAGGAATTCAAAAGCTACGAAACCGCGGCCTACGGCAAAGGTTTCTTGATGGTCTCGGCCACCCCGCTGACCCGCTCCAGCTACCACGCTGGCGATGATTTTGCTCGCATGCGGGCAGCAAGGTTGGAGAAGCTGGGGCGGGGGTGAGGGGGCAGCGCAACGGTGGTTTGCGCTGATTGCGTGCACCTAGACTCGATAGAACGCGACACGAAGTCTTGGGTCTAATTGGCCCAGCAGGTCAAAATCCCGCCGGTTGGCGGTGATCAGGGTCAGGCCATAGCGCGCCGCTTGTGCCGCAATCAGTGCGTCGTTCACCAATTTGGATTGGCTCTCGCGCGGCAGAGTCAAATGACGCGCGACAATCCCGGCGCGGATATTTGCAACCGCAACCATCTCGGCATCTGCCTCAATCACACGGTGAGGCCGCACTTCGTCCAACACGGCGCGTAGGGGGGCGAGGTTTCGGGTAGTCTCTTTATGTAGAGGATCAAGCACGCCGAAAGGGCGCGACAACTCTCCCAGCACGATGGAGGAGTGGTGGATAAGGCCATTCTCAACCAGAGTCCGCAGCTTGGCAGGTGCCTTACCGCGCAACCCGTCCAGAATGGCGCAGGTGTCCAAGAGGATCGGTATGCCGATGTCAGGCAGGCTTTCGATAAAGGTCATTTCGTGATCGGCCGAAGCTTCGAGTCGTCGGGCGTTCCGCGCAGTCTTGGTCTGCCGCATCACGGTGTCAAAGCTGAAGGCCACGGCGTTATCAGACCCCGAAGTCCGTTTCTTTGTCCAGAACGCCCCAGTTCTTGGAGAGAACCGCACCGAAATTGTCCTCCAGCGCAAGGCTGGCCAGCGCCAATTCGATCAACTCAGTATCCGAAGTGATCCCGGTCTTTTCCCGCGCGGCTTTTACTAGCTTGCCACTGACTCTGCCGGAAATCCGGCTGTCCTTGTCGGTGAATAGGCCGCT
>JBAXLX010000446.1:0-2444 GCA_037134595.1 Pseudomonadota bacterium | reverse complement strand
CTCGTCAGGCTCATAACCTGAAGGCCGCAGGTTCAAATCCTGCCCCCGCAACCATCGTTACTTGCCCAACACCCGCACCAACCGTGCGGGTTTTTGCTTTTGTACCTATCCCATTGTCGCAGAGCGATAATATGGCGCCCAGCTCCCCGAAAATCTCGATCTTATGGCCGCTCGGGGCGGTTGGGTCGGGGGTTAGGATCAGCTTGTCGATCAATCCGCGCAAGATATCGGCGGCTTCGGCCTTAGTGTCTTCGGCGTTGAGCGCTTCAGCGAGGTTGGCAACTTTGCGGGCGTAGATGTCGGCAAGGCCGGGGTGCAGGGTGATCGGGTTTGCCGCGGGGATACCGCGCAGTTGGGCCTCAAGGCTTGCCTTGTCAGCTTCAAGCCCATCCATCTTGGTCTTCATGCTGGGATGGAACATGCCTTCGGTGATCGCGGTGATGATGCTGTCGATGTCCTTGCAGACCTTGGTCAGGCGGCGCTCGGCTTCATCTCTGTCCGAAATGGCCTGAAGGCGTTCCTTTTGCACCTCCCGCTGAAACTCTGCGATGAATTCTGCGATGAGATCGGGGGCCATGAGCTTGTGCTTCAGGCCGTCAAGGACGCGGGTCTCCACATCGGCGCGGGCGATGGTCTTGCGGTTGTCGCAGGTGCCACGGTTGCGGTTGGCCGAGCAGCCATAGCGGCTGTCACTGATCATGACATAGTTCGCCCCACAGCACCCGCAGGCCAGTAGACCCGAAAACAGATAGCGCGCACGGCGGCCGGCTTCGGCCTTGGGGGCATCGTTGGCGCTGTGTTCGCGGGCGGTGATAATGTCGGTGCGGATCGCCCCTTGGCGGTGTTTGACGCGCAGCCAAAGATCGTCGGGCACGATGCGCAGCTCTGGCACATCCTCAATGATCCAAGCCTCGGGCGGGTTGGGGCGTGCTTGGCGTTTGCCGGTGGCGGGGTCTTTGATGAACCGCTGGCGGTTCCAGACAAGGCGGCCGATGTAGAGTTCATTGTTGAGAATGCCCGTGCCGCGCTTCCAGTTGCCCGAGATGGTGGAGAAGGACCATGTGGCACCTTGCTCGCCGGCACCACCGCGTGGGGGAAGAACGCCTTCCTTGTTCAACTCGATGGCAATGGCGCGGGCACTTTTGCCGCGATCGTAGTCGGTGAAGATGCGCTGGATGAGGGCGGCTTGGATAGGATCGATGCTGCGCTCGCCCGTGGTGAACGTCCCGTCTGGGCGGAGCTGGCGTTCCATCTTGTAGCCAAAGCTTAAACCACCGGCTGATTTGCCCGCCTTAATGCGACCTTCCAATCCGCGGTGGGTCTTTTGGGCCAATTGCTTCAAGAACAGCGCCGACATGGTGCCGCCGAGGCCAATGTGCAGTTCATTGATCTCGCCTTCAGATTTGGTGACGATCTTCACACCCAGATAGGACATCCGCTTATAGAGCCCTGCGATATGTTCCTGATCGCGTGACAGGCGGTCCAAGGCCTCGGACACGATGACATCAATCTCGCCCTTGATGGCGGCATTCTGCAGATGCTGAAACCCTGCCCGCAGGTGGGAGGCGCCGCTCATGGCCTCGTCGGTGAACACATCTACCACGGTCCAGCCGTTGTCGGTGCAGAGGCGACGGCACAGGCGCACCTGATCGGCGATGGAGGCCGCAGATTGCTGATCTGACGAGTACCTTGCATAGATCGCGGCGCGCATCAGCGTGTCTCCTTGAGCGTGTGTGTGTGATTCTCAGTAAGCCGTTCTAACATTGCAGCTTGAAACTTTGCCCCGGCTTGCAGGCTTTGGGCTTGGATATAGTGCTTTTGGGTGGTCTGGGGCGTGGCATGGCCCAGAAGAAGGTGTGCATCGGCGATGTTGCGTGGGGCCTCGATGGCGATTGTTGTTGCCGCCACATCGCGGAACCAGTGCGGTGGGATGCGGCGGTTCAGGCGGGCTTCGGTCAGGTCTGCGATACGGCGGGACAGGGCGCCGCTCTCCCATGCTGTGCCCGTCTCGCTGACCCACAAAGCGTCTGTGCTAGAAGGGGTGCAACCGGCTTCGCCCGCGAGCAGGATGGGGCGGAAGCGCTCTAGGTAAGTTGCAAGATCCCCCAAAAGCGCCTTGGGAAAGCGTGCCTCATGGGGGCGATTGTTTTTGGTGTCTTCCCGCGGCAGGACCAAGTGCCATTTGCCGGCACTTTGGACTAGCTCGTGACCTAACCTCAGATTAGCGAAGTTCTTGAGACGAAAGGGGCGGTAGACCAGCAGGCTGATCGCCAGCCCATCGCGGAAGGCAACCGCGCGGCGGCGGTCGGACCAACTGTTTTTGGACATCGCCTGCGTCATCATATCGCGCCCCAGATCGCGCAGAACGTCTGCCATGACGAGGCGCTCCCGCTTGTTGCGGCTGGGGGTGGCGCTGGCGCGCAGGTTGGCGTGCAGGCGGGTCA
>JBAXLX010000445.1:0-2448 GCA_037134595.1 Pseudomonadota bacterium | reverse complement strand
TGGAATTTTTGTCGAAAGACGTCCGAGACGGGCTGGACATGGCCCGCAAAGCGCAAGAACGGCGCAAGTCGAAGTTGCGCGTTCAGGTGGGCAATGCGGTCTATCCGGTGTTGCGCTTTTGGCACGACGGCTTTGTGCTGGACGGCGCGCTGACATCGCATCTGCGCGGGCTGGTGGATGTCTACGATGGCAGCCGCCATGTCTTTCAATGCCTGATCATCGCCGCCACCGCCGAAGGTGGCGAAATCACCTGCGAGTTCAAGCGCCTGACCCGTGTGGCTGACAAAGCCCCGTTGGATTTCTGGCTGGACCCTGCCCTGCCTGTGGCGCTGTTGCCCAAGGCATGACGGGTCACTGCAGGTCTTTGAAGGCCTCGGTCAGACGTGCTGCTGCCTCGACAATCTGGGAATGCGGCATGGCGATGTTGAAGCGCAAACAGGTTTCGCCGCCGGTGCCAAAAGCGGTTCCCTGATTGGTGGCGATTCGCGCAACTTTGGCGACACGGGCGGTGAACTCTGCCTCGGTCATGCCGGTGCCGGAGAAATCAACCCATGACAGATAGGTCGCCTGCAACGGCATCGACATGACACCCGGAATGGCATTGACCGCCGCGTCAAAGGTCTGGCGGTTGCGGTCAAGGTACGCGGTCAGCGTATCCACCCATGCCGCCCCTTCGGGCGAATAAGCCGCCGTGGCCATGTGCATGCCAAAGGAATTGGGCGAAATGCCCATTTTGTTCATCGTATCGGCAAAGCGCTGGCGCAGCACAGGGTCGGCGATGATCACATTGCCGATATGCGCCCCTGCGATGTTGAACGTCTTGGTCGAAGCCGTCATCATCACCAAACGGTCTTGTACCCCCGCAAGGTTCGCCATCACGTGGTGCTTATGGCCCGGCATGACCAGATCGTGGTGAATCTCGTCCGAGACCAGCACCAGATCGTGCCGTTTGCAAAAATCGGCCACGCCTTGCAGCTCTTCCAGCGTCCAGACCCGCCCGCCGGGATTGTGGGGCGAGCAGAGGATGAACATCTTCTCTGCCCCCGTCATCTGCGCATCCCAAGCGTCAAAATCCATCACATGTTGGCCCGCGACGATGTTCAGCGGGCATTCCACCACCTGCCGCCCTGCCGCTTTGATCACGCGGGCGAAGGCGTGGTAAACGGGGGTGGTGAGAACCACACCGTCACCGGCTTGGGTGAAAGCGTCGATGCAAAGGGCGGTGCCGTTGACAAGGCCGTGGGTGGTGAAGATGTGTTTAGGGTCAACACGCCACCCGTGGCGGGTTTGCATCCACCATGTGATCGCCGCCAGATAGGCGCTGTCGTCGCCGAAATAGCCGTAGATGCCATGGGCCAGCATCTTGTCCAGCGCGGTTTGCACGCAGGCGGGGGGTTGGAAATCCATGTCGGCGACCCACATGGCCAAGCCGCCTTGGGCGGGCACGCCGAACATCGGCTCCATCCCATCCCACTTGACCGAATGGGTGCCGAGGCGGTTGATCACGGTGTCAAAGCTCATAACGCGGTCCTTCTTGGGGTGTTTGTTCCGAATACTACAGAGGTATTGGGAAGTCATCCTGATTTATTCAATTATATTGGAATAACGTTCTGTTTTTTTACAAATATCAGAACGTTATTCCAACCCACTGCGCCTCTTGCGCGAAACCCTGCCAAACCGTAAATCCATGATATGATCCGTTCTATCTTGCTCCACCCCGACCCGCGCCTCAAGAAGCTTTGCGACCCTGTGGCGCAAGTGACAGAGGATTTGGTGAAACTGGCCCGCGACATGCTGGACACGATGTATGACGCGCCCGGCATCGGGCTGGCAGCCCCGCAGATCGGCGTGGCCAAACGGCTGATCGTGATGGATTGCCACAAGGCCCCCATCCCGCCGCGCCCGCTGATCATGTTCAACCCCGAAGTGGTGTGGCAGTCAGAAGACAAATCGACCTATGAAGAGGGGTGCCTGTCGATCCCCGAGCAATATGCCGATGTCGAACGCCCCGAATCCGTTACCGTGCAATGGCTGGACGAGACGGGCAGCGCGCAGGAAGAAACCTTTAGCGGCCTATGGGCCACCTGTGTGCAGCACGAGATTGACCATCTGAACGGTCGGCTGTTCATCGACTATCTGGGCCTGATGAAGCGCCAGTTGATCACGCGCAAGATGGAAAAGCTCAAGCGCGAGATGGCGCGGGGCGAGCGATGATCCATCCGGTTTTGCGCTGGCCAGACCAGACCTTGACCAAAGTAGCCCCCCAAGCTTGCCTTGATGCGCCCACCTTAACGTTGGCGCGCGATATGCTGGAAACGATGTACGCCGCCAACGGGCGCGGGCTTGCGGCGCCGCAGATTGGCGTGCTGGCGCGGGTGTTCGTGATGGATGCGGCGTGGAAGACGGGCGATCCGGCACCCGAAGTGTTTATCAACCCCGAAATCCTCT
>JBAXLX010000444.1:0-2451 GCA_037134595.1 Pseudomonadota bacterium | reverse complement strand
GATGTCGTTCAGCAGCACGTCATAGCCTGAAAGGGCAAAAACATGGGCGATGCCATTGCCCATTTGTCCCGCGCCGACGATGCCCACCGTCTGGATGTCCGCCATGATCCCGGTCCCCTTGCTGCACCTGCAGCAGACCTTACGCGCCTGTGCCGCCAGCGCAAGGGCGTGAAGATTGTGAAAATTCTTGCTTTCACCTGTCGTTAAGGCGGGACGGGCAAGGCTTCTTGCGGGTGAAGACAGAAATGGGTGGGTGTGATGGCCTATGAACAGGCGGGCGACGGCCCGCTGCATTACTTTCCCTGTCGCTATGACAGGTCGCGGCTTTTGTTCCGAGGGCCAAGGCGGGATATGTCCGGGGATCACATCGCCTTTCTGGGTGGTACGGAAACCTATGGAAAATTCCTGCGTGAACCGTTTCCAGCACTGGTTGAGGCGGCGCTTGGCCTTCCTTCTGTCAATCTGGGCTGTGTGCAGGCGGGGCCGGATGCCTATTTGAACGATCCCGCCACGCTGGAGTTGACGCGCAAGGCGGCGGTGACGGTGGTGCAGGTGACGGGGGCGCTGAACCTGTCGAATCGGCTTTATGCCGTGCATCCGCGCCGGAATGATCGGTTTCTGCGCGCCTCACCCGCCTTGCAGGCGCTGTATCCAGAGGTGGATTTTACCGAATTCGCCTTTACCCGCCACCTGACGCGGAGCTTGGCCGATGTATCGCGGGACCGTTTCGCGGTTGTGGTGGACGAGTTGCGCATCGCTTGGGTGGCGCGGATGATCACACTGCTGGACCGCTTGTCGCCGCCGGTGGTGCTGTTGTGGCTGGGCTTTCACCCGCCACCGCGTCACTCGGTCGATGATCCGATGGCGGACCCGCCGTTGATCCATGCTGGGATGTTGGCGGCGCTGCGGCCAAGGGTGGCGGATTACGTGCAAGTGGTGGCCTCAGACCGAGCCCGGGCCGAAGGGGTGCGCGGCATGGCATTCCCCCCGCTTGAGGCGCAGGCGGCCCAAGGCCTGCCCGGGCCTGCCGTCCATGCCCAGGCGGCGGCGGCTTTGGCTCCGGTGATCCGGGGATTGTTGTAAAGCAAAAGGGCGCGGGGGGATGTCCCCCCGCGCCCTTTTGTGCGTCTTTACAGAAACTTACAGCTTTCCGGTCAGTTCCGGCACCAGCGTGAAGAGGTCGCCTACCAGACCGTAGTCGGCCACTTGGAAGATCGGGGCCTCTTCGTCCTTGTTGATGGCGACGATGACTTTGGAGTCCTTCATCCCCGCCAAGTGCTGGATCGCGCCAGAGATGCCGACAGCGACATAGAGCGTCGGGGCCACGACCTTGCCGGTCTGACCGACCTGCCAGTCGTTCGGCGCATAGCCAGAGTCAACCGCCGCGCGGGATGCACCAACAGCGGCGCCCAGTTTGTCGGCCAGTTTCTCGATCAGCGCGAAGTCGGCCTGAGAGCCGACGCCGCGCCCACCCGAGACCACGATCCCAGCCGAGGTCAGGTCCGGGCGATCGGAGGACGCAACCTTGTCTTCAACCCATGCCGAGAGGGAGCCGTCAACGGCGGCAGAGACGCCCTCAACCGCTGCAGCACCCGTGTTGGCAACCGCACCGAAGGAGGCGGTGCGGACGGTGAACACCTTTTTGCCATCCGACGATTTGACGGTCTGGATCGCGTTTCCGGCGTAGATCGGACGCTCAAACGTGTCGGCATCGACGACTGCGGTCACATCCGACAGCACCATGACATCCAACAGTGCCGCGACGCGGGGCAGGATGTTCTTGTTGTAGGCCGTCGCCGCGCCACAGATGTGGCTGTAGCCGCCAGCCAGACCGACGACCACACCGGCAATCGCCTCGGCCATGCCGTGATCCAGCGCGGCATCATTCACATGCAGCACCTTGGCCACGCCATCCAGTTTCGCAGCCTCTGCCGCTGCCGCAGCAGAAGTTCCGGCGATCAGCACATGCACGTCACCCAAGGCTTTGACGGCACTCAGGGTTTTCGCGACGGAATCCGTGGCAAGTTGCCCGTCATTCACATCGGCAATCAGGAGAACGGCCATCAGATCACCCCCGCTTCGTCTTTGAGTTTCGCAATCAGCTCATCGACCGAGCCGACTTTCACGCCTGCCTTGCGGCCCGCCGGTTCGACCGTTTTCACGACCGACAGGCGCGGGCTGACGTCCACGCCGTAATCGGCGGGCGTCTTGGCGGCCAAGGGTTTCGCCTTGGCTTTCATGATATTGGGCAGGGAGGCATAGCGCGGCTCGTTCAAGCGCAGATCGACCGTGACGATGGTCGGCAGCTTGACGCGGATGGTCTGCAACCCGCCATCCACTTCGCGCGTGACAGTGGCATGGTCGCCGTCAACCGCCAATTCGCTGGCAAAAGTCGCCTGCGACCAGCCGAGCAGTGCCGAAAGCATCTGCCCGGTGGCGTTCATGTCATTG
>JBAXLX010000443.1:0-2490 GCA_037134595.1 Pseudomonadota bacterium | reverse complement strand
CTGTCGCAGCAGGCGCAGGTGTGGCGGCCTCTGTCGCGGCAGGTGCAGCGGTGGCGGCCTCTGTCGCAGCAGGCGCAGGTGTGGCGGCATCTGTCGCGGCAGGCGCAGGTGTGGCGGCCTCTGTCGCGGCAGGCGCAGGTGTGGCGGCGTCGGTCGCGGCAGGTGCAGGGGTTGCGGCATCTGTCGCAGCGGGGGCCGTCTCTGCGGGCGTCTTTTGCGATGTGGCAGCCGTTTGGGCCGCAGGGGCGCTGGCTTGGCTTGGCGTTTTATCTTTCAAGACCTGATAGCCCACAACGCCGACCAAGATCGCCACAATGGCGCCCACCGTCAGCTTGGTGCCCAAGTCGTAATTTTTCCAATCCGCCATCTCGTCCCCCGCAAGGCCGTATCTCGTCGCGGGCTGGAATGACACCGACCCCGACTTTCCTTCCGCCACAATCCCCGATATCTTGCGCAACGCAACCGCTTTTGAAAGATTTTTGCCAGATGTCACCGCAAGACAGCCCCCAAAGGGCCAAAACACTGTCTCTATGTGTCTTTTGCGGAGCGCGGATGGGAACAAATCCGGCACATCGCCAAGCGGCCCATGATACGGGGCGCGCGATTGCCACGGCGGGATGGCGCTTGGTGTACGGGGCGGGCGATGTCGGGTTGATGGGCGAAGTGGCGCGGGCGGCCACAGCGGCGGGGGCTGCAACCTTTGGCGTGATCCCGACGCATTTGCTGGCCAAAGAGGTCGGCAAGCGCGATTTGACCACCTTTATCGTCACCGAAACCATGCATGAACGCAAAAAGGTGATGTTCATGAACGCCGATGCCATCGCCCTTTTGCCGGGCGGGGCGGGGTCGCTGGACGAGTTCTTTGAGGTGCTGACTTGGGCGCAAATCGGCCTGCACCGCAGACCGATCTGGGTGATTGACATCGACGGCTACTGGCAGCCCTTGCTGGCGCTGATGGATCATATCATCGCCCAAGGCTTCGCCGATGCCAGCCTGCGCAGCCTGTTCACCGTGCTGGACGGCGTTCAGGCGCTGGAAACCGCCATGGCGTCTGAAACTGAGCACCAAGCCCTTTAGCGACGGCCCAACGAGTAGCAGGCAATCGCCGCCCAGACCAAGGCCAAGGCCAGCGCATGCCACGGCGTCACCGCCTCGTGCAAGATCAGCCAAGCCGACAGGAATTGCAGCGTGGGGTTGAGGTATTGCGTCAAGCCGGATGTCGCCAGCTTGACCCTTTGGGCGCCGTAGGAAAACAACATCAAGGGACCGCCGCTGAGTGGCCCTGCCAAAGGCAACAGGACGGTGTGATACAAATCACGCCCAAACCAGCCCTGCCCGCTGACCCCAAGCCAAACCAGCACCGCCACCATGGGCGGGGCGATGATCAGCACCTCAACCAGCACCGAGATCATCGCCGAGGCCGCAATGCGCTTTTTGGCCGCAGAATAGCACGCAAAGCTGACCGCCAAGGCCAAGGCCACCACGGGGGCCACCCCAAGACCCCATGTCAGGCTGGCCACGGCCAAAGCGGCCAAGCCAATCGCCACGGCCTGCAAACCGCGCAGGGCTTCGCCAAAAAGCACCACCCCAAGAAGCGCCGAAACCAACGGATAGATGTAATAGCCCAAAGACGCCTCAACCGCGCGGTCAGCGGTGATGGCCCAGATGAACAAATACCAGTTAAAGGCGATAAACCCCGCCGCCGCCCAAATGCGCCACCGATCCGGCCCCGTGAGCAAAGCCCGCACTTCGCCCCAGCGGCGGGTGACACTGGCCACCACGCCAAACATCACCACTGTCCACAGCGTGCGGTGGGCCATCATCTCGACCGCATGCACCTCGGAGAGGGCGTGATAGTACAGCGGCGCAAAGCCCCAGATGCTACAGGCCAGAATAATCGCGGCCACGCCTTTTTGCGGCTGGGTCATGGGGGCTTACCTTATGAAAAAGGCTTGCCGAAGGGATCGGCAAGCCTTGGTGTCTTAAACCCTGAAGCGGGCCTTACAGCTTGGCGGCCACGGCTTCCCAATCCACCAGCTTATCCAGGAAGTTGGCGATATAAGCCGGGCGCTTGTTGCGGAAATCGATGTAATAGGAATGTTCCCACACATCGCAGCCCAGCAAAGCGGTTTGGCCAAAGCAAAGCGGATTCACGCCGTTTTCGGTCTTGGTCACTTTCAAAGCGCCCGAAGCGTCTTTGACCAACCATGCCCAGCCAGAGCCAAACTGACCAGCACCTGCCGCTGCGAAATCTTCCTTGAACTTGGCGACCGAGCCGAACGATTCAACAATGGCCTTTTCCAAAGCCCCCGGCATCACCTTGCCATTCGGCCCCATCACTTCCCAAAACAGGTTGTGGTTCCAGTGCTGCGAGGCATTGTTAAACAGCCCGCTTTGCGCCACGGCACCCGCCGCATAGGTGCCTTTGACAACTTCTTCCAGCGACTTGGCTTCCCATTCGGTGCCAGCAATCAGCTTGTTGCCATTCTC
>JBAXLX010000442.1:0-2499 GCA_037134595.1 Pseudomonadota bacterium | reverse complement strand
CAAGATCGTTGACGAGCGCGACTCATACAAAAAGGTTGTGAAGTGGTGCAAGCTGACCGCCATGGAGATCCTTGAAGAGCGCGAATGGCCAGGTAAGTACATTCCTGTCGTGCCGGTCTACGGTGGTCGGATCGTGATTGACAGTAAGTCGATCAAATACGGCCTAGTGCGCTACGCCAAAGATCCCCAGAAGATGTACAACTTCTGGCAGACGTCCATGACCGAAGCGATTGCTTTGGCTCCCAAAGCCAAGTGGTTGCTGGCCGAAGGGCAGGACGAAGGTCACGAGATTGAATGGGCTGCGGCTAACATCAAAGCCACGCCTGTGCTGCGCTACAAGCAAACCGACATTGAAGGGCGCACGGCTCCGGTGCCGACCCGTCTGCAACCTGAGCCACCTCCTGCCGGCATTATGGCTGCGGCAGAGTCGGTCAGCAGCGATCTACAGCAAGTCGTTGGCATCTTCGACCCAAGCCAGCTGCCGACCGGCAACATCAGCGGTAAAGCGCTGAATGGTCAGCAACAGCAAGTGGATATGACGAATTATCACTACTACGATAATTTGACCAAATCCATTGCGCAGACTGGTCGAATCATCCTTGATCTGATTCCCAAGATCTACGACAGCGAGCGTGTCATGCGCATCATTGGCGTTGATGGCAAACCAGATTTGATCACGATTAACGAAGTCTCCCAGGTTGGAAGAGTGCTCAACGACGTCACAGTCGGAGAGTACGATGTCAGCATGGATACTGGCCCAGGCTATGCCAGCCGGCGCATCCAAGCGGTCGACGCAATGATGCCGTTGATTGGCTCCAGCCCGGAACTGTTCCAGGCTGCTGGCGATCTGGTGTTTCGACAAATGGACTTCCCTGGCGCTGAGATCATTGCCGACCGGTTGGCAGCGGTCAACCCATTGGCGCAGATTGACGAGAAGTCAGATGTACCGCCGCAGGTCCAGATGCAGCTAGCACAAGCAAAGCAAGCCATGCAGCAGATGCAACAGCAGATGCAAGCCATGGAGCTCGAGATCAACAATCGCGGTCAGGTGGCGCAGATCAAAGAGGATGGCGCTACCAAGCGCAAGCTCATGGACGTCACCGCGAAGGCGCATAACACTGAGACAATGGCCGAGGTTAAAGTCAACGACCAAAACACTCGAGCAATCACCAGCCAGAACAAGACCGAAATTGACGCATTGGTTGACCTATTGGTTCACAATATGCCGATTGACGTTTTAGCGCGAGAAATTGAGCGTAGAAACATGGAGCAAATTGCGCTTGCGCGGTACGCAGTGCAAGACATTGACCAAGGACAAAACCCGTTTATGCAATAATCTTTGACACGGATTGCCATTTGCGATATACAAGCGAGGTCGTACCGGCGCGTTTCACCGGGTATATCCGTGGTAATCCATGTCAACAGAGCCTAGAGAGACAACGCAAGTTGTCACAAGTGAGAATCAAGCCGAATTTTTTGCCCAAAAACTGAACTTAGCTCCTGAGGGTGAGACTGAGGCTGCTGAAGAAGCAGAGCCAGTTGAGTCTGAGGTTGAGAATGAGCCAGAGGCAGAAGAAGAAGCGCCAGCCATAGAAAACGAACGTAAACCGACCAAGCTACAAGCGCGGTTTTCGGAGTTAACCAAGCAACGCGAACAAGCTAGGGCAGATGCCCAGCGGGAACGTGAAGCTCGGGAGGCACTGGAAACACGGTTGCAGGCTCTAGAGCGCGGTCAGACGCCACAAAAGGCACAAGACCCAGATCAAAAGCCGACACCGGACCAATTCACTGATGCTTTTGAATATGCAGAAGCGTTGGCTGAATATAGCGCTGAAAAGGCTCTGAAAGAGCGCGATAAACAGGATCAAGAGAGACGGCAGCAAGAGCAACAAGCAAAGGTTGTACAAACCTGGGCAAAGCGGCTTGAGGCGGCAAAGGCAGAAATGCCTGACTTTGATGACATGGTGGTTTCCAGTGACGTTGTAGTTCCGAATCACATTCGGGATGCAATACTGGAATCGGATGTGGGACCTCAAATCCTGTATCACCTAGCATCGAATCAGGATCAAGCTCGGTCTTTCAACGATATGAGTGTGGCGCAGGCTTTGAGGGCTATTGGCAAACTTGAAGCAAAGTTTGAGAAAGCGGAAACCGGCAAGCCAGAGCGTTCTGTGGTAAAAAGCAAAGCACCAGCTCCGATTAACCCTATCAAGTCAAGCAACGCGACCGCTGATAACCTGGTGAATTCCAAAGGAGAATATCACGGGACTTACGCAGCATGGAAAGCGGCAAGACAAGCCGGGAAAATACGCTAACCAATTTGTACGTCACTGACGTAAAGGAACGAAAATGTCTAATACCTTGCTTACGATCAGCAAGATCACCAACGAAGCGTTGATGGTTCTTGAGAACGAGCTGACCTTCACCTCCGAAGTCAATCGTGAATATGATGACCAGTTTGCTGTTGTCGGTGCAAAGATTGGTAACACAGTCAATGTC
>JBAXLX010000441.1:0-2500 GCA_037134595.1 Pseudomonadota bacterium | reverse complement strand
CGGGGCGGGCAGGCTGATCAGTCTGGCTTGCAGGGTGGTGAGCACATAAACCCGAATGGCCGAGGCCAGACCGATATCGCCGCGCCCAGCATCGATCTGGGCTGCCAGATCGTTCAAGGATCGGCCTTGCCGGTCCGCCACGCTGCGAAATTCCTGCCAGAACGCCTGTTCCAGCGACACAGAGGTGCGGTGCCCGCGCAGCGTCAGGCTGTGCTTGACCGGTCGGCCGGACGCGGTTGGGTGGCGCATAGGTGAAAAGCCTTGTGATGGACGCAGGCGCGTGCCCAGCGTGCCACAAACCAGCCCCCGGCCGCAACGCTCTGCGGCCTAAACCACCAAATGGATCGGGCTGCGCTGCAGGCTTAAGACAAAACCGTTCGCCTTTTCCGTGACATGATAGCCACGAAGGGCCGCTTCGGCCAAGAACCTTGTCCGCCCGATATGAGCGTCCACATCCTGAAGGCTGCATTTTAACGGGGTTCCCTGCGCCACAGCCAGCGGCGAAAAGAGGTGGTAGAGCCATTGATCGGGCGTAAAGACCGGGATCACGGCAGAAAGAATCGGGGGGAGGATATGATGTGTCATGATGCCCTCAGTCTGCCCGATCTGCGTGAAGCCAAAGTTAACAGCGCTGGGGAGTCTCGCGCTTTTTTGCGTCAAGCGCGGCTTTGGCTTTGGCAGCCTCTGCCGCCTCTAACTGCTTTTGCGCTTTGGTGCGGCCCGATTTCATCGCTGCGGCATCGCCGGCCAAACGGTCGGCCTTGCGGGCCGCCGCTTTGCGGGCTTGGCGCAGGTTGACGATTTCAGCCATCAACCTTTGGGGCCAACCATATCTTCGGGCCGCACGATGCGGTCAAAGGTGTCGCCATCGACATAGCCCAGGGCAATCGCCTCTTGCCGCAGGGTGGTGCCATTCTTATGCGCGGTTTTGGCGACTTTGGTCGCCGCATCATAGCCGATGGTGGGGGCAAGGGCTGTCACCAGCATCAGGCTTTCTTTCATCAGCTTTTCGATGCGCGGAATGTTCGCTTGGGTGCCCACCACCATATTGTCGGTGAAAGACCCCGAAGCGTCGCCCAAAAGCTGCATGGATTGCAAGACGTTATAGGCCATCATCGGGTTATAGACGTTCAGTTCGAAATGGCCCTGCGATCCGGCAAAGCCTACGGCTGCGTCATTGCCCATGACATGGGCGCAGACCATCGTCAGCGCCTCGGCCTGCGTGGGGTTGACTTTGCCGGGCATGATAGACGATCCGGGTTCGTTTTCGGGCAAGATCAACTCGCCCAAGCCCGAACGCGGGCCAGAGCCCAAAAGCCGCAGGTCGTTGGCGATTTTAAACAGGCTGGCCGCGACGGTTTTGAGCGCGCCGGAAAACATCACCATGGCGTCATGGGCGGCGAGGGCTTCAAACTTGTTGGGCGCGGTCACAAAGGGCAGGGCGGTGATGTCAGCGATGGCGGCGGCCACGCGGGTATCCCAACCCACGCGGGTGTTCAGGCCGGTGCCCACGGCGGTGCCGCCTTGGGCCAGTTCGTAAATGTCGGGCAAGCACATCTTGACCCGCGCGATTCCTTTGGCGACTTGGGCGGTATAGCCCGAAAATTCCTGCCCCAGCGTCAGGGGTGTGGCATCTTGGGTATGGGTGCGGCCGATTTTGATGATGTCTTTGAATTCCAGCGCTTTTGCCGCAAGCGCGCCGTGCAGCTTTTCCAAGCCCGGCAACAGCACATCGCGCGCCATCATGCCGATGGCCACATGCATCGCGGTGGGGAATGTGTCGTTCGACGATTGGCCCATATTCACATGGTCATTGGGATGGACCGGCTTTTTTGACCCCATCACCCCGCCCAGCATCTCGATCGCGCGGTTGGAGATCACCTCGTTGGCGTTCATATTCGACTGGGTGCCTGACCCCGTTTGCCAAACCACCAGCGGGAAGTTGTCGTCAAACTTGCCGTCGATCACCTCTTGTGCTGCGGTGGCAATCGTTTGGCCCAAGGCGGGGTCGATGTCGCCTTGGGCGATATTGACCAAAGCGCAGGCCTTTTTGATCACGCCCATGGCGCGGATGATGGCCACGGGCTGACGCTCCCAGCCGATGGGGAAGTTGATGATCGACCGCTGGGTCTGTGCGCCCCAGTATTTGTCGGCGGGAACATCCAGCGGGCCAAAGCTGTCGGTTTCAACACGAATGGCGGTCATGGCGCTGCTCCTATGGTGACACGCGGCATCTAGCAATGCCGCGTGGAAAACTCAACCGGCATGCGGTCAGGCGCGCCGGAAGGTATGCACCCGCGCCGGCGGCAGGTTGAGCGGCACAAAGGCTGTCTGCTTCCAAGTCAGCCCAAGCGATTTGATCTGCGATTCTTCCAGCGCGGGCCGTGCGCGGTAGGTGAATTGCACGTAAACGCCGTCAGGGCGCAGAATCTCAAACGCCGCGGCCATGATCGTGCGGCGCAGCGCCATGGGCATGGCCAACAACGGCACGCCGGAAATC
>JBAXLX010000440.1:0-2511 GCA_037134595.1 Pseudomonadota bacterium | reverse complement strand
CCGAGCGGATGCGCTGGAATGCAGCCTCAGACCCGTCGCCAGCAGAGCCGTTCTTCGGCGCGCCCTTGCCGTCGATCCCGGCAGCGGCCAGCGACGGCCCCATGAAGTCAAAGTACAGGTCGTTGATCGCCAGCGAATGCGTCCAGCTTGCGCCGTACTTTTGCAGCAGCGTGGTGGTCAGCGGACCCATGCGGGTTGAGGTTTCGGCGATGGGCGTATCGACATATTCCAGCACCGTGCCGCCACCGGCCTCAATCGCGGCCTTCATGCGGTCGGCCTTGTCGATGGCGATCTGATAGGTGCTGTCGGTGAAGATCACCACGCCCGGCTTGCCGCCCGCATCATCCAGCGCCCATTTCGCCGCCACATCCGACACCTGCATCGCATCGGTCGAGACGTTGGCAAAGATGCCGCCCGGCGCGTCGCAACCGATCTTCGGCCCGGAATGCCAGGACACCATCGGGATTTTAGCCGCCGTCACACCTTCCAGCGCGGTTTGCTGTTCAGCGGCGTCAAAGCCGTTGATAACGATACCATCGGGGTTCAGCGCCAGCGCCTGACCCACCGCGCCCGAGCGGCTTTGCACCGATCCGGCACCGTCCAGCACCTTGACCGTCCAGCCGATCTTGGCGGCGGCTTCCTCGATACCCGTGGTCACACCAAGGATACCGCCGTTCTTCAGGTCACCGGCAAGGACAACGATGGTCTTGCCCTCAGCGGCTTTGGGGCCAGCCGTCGGGCCGTCAAAGGCGGTTTGGGCAAAGGCAGGCAGGCCGAGTGTTGCAAGGATCGTCCCTGCGAGAAGTCCGTTCAAAAGGGTCCGTTTCAGCATTGGTTATCCTCCCCTAAATGCTGGCAATTATTTAGATTTCGCGCCTTTCTTGCGTTGCGCGTATCCGGCGATGCCGATGGCGATCAGCAGCGTCGTGCCGTTAAACAGCGGCTCCACCCAGAAGCTGCCGCCGAATTGTTGGATACCGGAGATTCCGACCGCGAGGATCATCACCCCGACAATCGTGCCCCAGACATTGACCCGCCCCGGCTTGATCGTGGTTGATCCAAGGAACGCGCCGACCAGCGCGGGAAGCAGGAATTCCAGCCCGACCGAGGCCTGCCCGATCCGCAGTTTTGACGCCAAAAGCACCCCCGCCAAAGCGGTCAAAGCGCCCGAGGTGACAAAGGCCCCGATGACGAATTTCCGTGTGGGGATGCCGTTCAACTCTGCCGCGCGTTGGTTCGCGCCGATGGCGTAAAGATAGCGGCCAATGGGCGTATATTCGAGGATGACCCATAGCGTCACCGTGATCGCCAGCACGTAAAAGGCGGTGATCGGCAGACCGAACACAAAGGTGCCGTTCAGCGCATAGAACGCATCCGGCAAGGTGCCCACCATCTGCCGCCCGCCCGTATGCCACAGCGCCAGTGCGTAAAGGATCGTCCCGGTGCCCAAGGTGGCGATGAAACTGTCAATCCGCGCTACCTCAACCAGCAGGCCGTTCAGCGCGCCCGTCACAACTCCCAGCGCCAACACGATGACCACGGCCACAGGCCACGGCAGGCCGAACATAGTTTGCAGACTGATCGCCAAGATATGCCACAGCACAATGCCATAGCCCACCGTCAGGTCGATCCGCCCTGCCACCATCGGGATCATCGCCGCCAGCGACAGCAGCGCGATAATCGCCTTGTCCGACAGGATAGAGCGCAGGTTCAACAGCGTAGGAAAGGTATTGGGCAGCAGCACCGAAAACGTGACGATCAGCCCCACCATGAGGATCACCAGCCCATAGGTCGGGGCCAAACGCAGCGCTTTTTTCAGCGGCGACAGGCCCTTAAGCTCGTCCTTGGTGGGCTCAATGGCGTTAGAATCAATTCCGGGCATGGTATCCTCAGGCAACTTCACCGGCCGAAGCGGCCTGGATCAGGGATTCGGTCGAAAGTTCAACGCCCGACAATTCGGCCACGGGCAGGCCGCGCGAAAAGACGATGGCGCGGTGGCAGATATTGGCGATTTCCTCAAAATCTGTCGAAACCACCAGCACGCCCATCCCGCTGGCAAGTGCTTGATAGAGCAGGTGGTAAATCTCGGCCTTCGCCCCCACATCGACGCCCGCCGTGGGGTCTTCGGTGATCAGCAGGCGACGACCTGAATCGAGCCAGCGCCCGACGACGACCTTTTGCTGATTGCCGCCGGAAAGCGCCTCAATCGCCAAGGTGGGATCATTGGGCGAAAGGCCCACCCGTTTGCCGATGTCGCGGGCCATGTCTTCCTCGCGCCGGGGTTTCAGCAGCGACAAAAGACCCCGCCCCGTGGCGGAGGGGTTCAAAAACGCATTCTCGCGGATCGCCATACCGGGGGCAACGCTTTCGCCCACCCGGTCCCGCGCCACCAGCCCGATGCCAGAGCGCATCGCCGTCTGCGCCGTGCGCAGGTCCGGGGCCGCGCCATCCAGCAGGACGGTGCCCGCATGGGCGATCACGACACACAGCGCGCGCCCGATATCCTCCAGC
>JBAXLX010000439.1:0-2543 GCA_037134595.1 Pseudomonadota bacterium | reverse complement strand
TGATGCGGCTTTGGTCTGACGGGTCAGATTTCGACATCTTCGCCGTGCCATCGCGCAGCGACATAACCCGGGTGGCGGCCCCTTCGATCACCGGTTCCACGACAGGGAAGAAATCCACCTTGTAGTCATTGTTGAACTTGATCGCGATGTCGCGGCACAGTTCCAGATGCTGCTTTTGATCCTCGCCCACGGGAACATGGGTGGCCTTATAGGCCAGAATGTCAGCGGCCATTAGCGACGGGTAAGCAAACAGGCCCAAAGACACATTCTCGGAATTTTTGCCCGCCTTGTCCTTGAACTGGGTCATCCGGCTCATCCAACCCATCCGTGCGATGCAGTTGAAAATCCATCCCAGCTCGGCATGGGCGGTGACTTGGGATTGGTTGAACAGGATCGAACGTGCCGGATCAATCCCCGCTGCAATAAACCCCGCCGCCGCCTCGCGGGTTTGGTGGCGCAGTTTGACGGGGTCTTGGAAGACAGTGATGGCGTGCATATCGACGAGGCAATAGACCGTCTCGATCCCCTCATCCTGCTTTTCCACAAAGCGCTTGAGCGCCCCAAGGTAGTTGCCCAAGGTCAACCCGCCCGACGGCTGGATGCCCGAGAAAATGCGAGTCGGGAAGGCGGTCGGGGTGGTCAGAGGCGTTTGGACCGGCTCGGACATGATAGCTCCATCTGGCGAAAGGTGACGATTGCCCTTATCTGTCGCCACAGCGGGCGTCAATTGCGCCCCCCGATAAGAGGCGCCATGTCAGACCAAACCCAAGCCCCGATCAACCGCCTGCCTGCCATCACTTGGGCGCTTGCCCTGCCCATGATCGCGATGGAGGTGGTGGTGAATGCCGCCGCCAACGGACTGGTCGGCGGGCCTGCGGGGATTGGCTGGCGCGCGCAGGCCATTCAGGATTTCGCCTTTTCGCCGGATTATCTGCGGCAAATGCTGATCTTATGGCAGTTTCCGCTGGATGGGCTGTATCGGCCCTTCACCTACGGCATCGTCAACACCGACCTGACGCAGGCGCTGTTTGTCATCGTGATTTTGCTCGCCTTGGGCAAATTCGTGGGCGAGGTGTTTCATTGGTGGGCCGTGTTGGCGGTGTTTTTGGCAGCGTCCCTTGCGGGGGCTTTGGCCTATACGGCTGTGCCTTTCACCCACGGCGGGTTGATCGGGGGCTATCCGCCGGTTTATGGGCTGATCGGGGCCTTTACCTATATCCAATGGATGCGCGCCGCAGGGGCTGGCGCGGCGCGGTTGCGGGCCTTTCGGTTGATCGGCTTTTTGATGGGCTTTCGCCTTGTTTTTGGCGTCTTCACGCTGGTGTCTTACGGCTTTGACCAAAGCCTCGGCTGGGATTGGACCGCAGAGCTTGCCGGATTTGCCACGGGCTTTTTGCTGTCTTTCGCCGTCAGCCCCGGTGGGTGGAGCAGGCTATTGGCGGCCCTGCGGAGGCGTTAACCTCTTCTGCGCAGAGCGGCGAAGTCTTTCATCTTGAAGGCCCCAAGGGCCGTGCCCGCGCCGAAATAGGCCGCAATCCCCACAGCGCACAGACCCACCAGCGCAAGATAGCGCCAAAAGGCCAAGTGCAACACGGGTGTCATCGCCCAAGCCGCTGCCCACAAAACCGCCCCCATCACAGCGCAAGCCGCCATGATGCGCGGCACGCGTTGCATAAAACGCGCGTCAAACCGCGCTTCAGGCCCCATGCGGCGTGATCCCAGCCACAATTGGCCCACCATCACCCAGCCCGACAGCGTGGTGGCCCAAGCGGCGGCGGAAAAGCCGATGTAGGGCAGCATCCCCACCGCCATCGCGGCGTTGGTGATCATCGACACAACAGCATAGCGAAAGGGGCTGCGGCTGTCTTCGCGGGCGTAAAACAAGGGCTGCAAGACCTTGTGCAGCACAAAGGCGGGCAGGCCCACACCGTAAATCGCCAGCACAAGGGCGGTGGCCTTGGTGTCATCGTCCCGAAACGCGCCGCGTTCATACAGCACCGAACACAAAGGCTCTGCCAGCACAGCCAGAGCGACGGCGGCGGGCAGGGTCATGGCCAGCGCAAACTCTGCCCCGCGGTTGAACGAGGCGCGTCCGCCTTCGGCATCGCCGGCCCGCAAGCGGCGCGACAGGTCGGGCAACAGCACGGTGCCAATCGCAATCCCCACCACGCCCAAGGGCAACTGATACAGCCTGTCGGCATAAGACAGCCAAGCAACCGCGCCTTGGGTAAAGCTGGCCACTTGCCGCCCCACCAGCAAGTTGATCTGCACCACCCCGCCCGCTAGCACGGCTGGCCCTGCGATCATGGCCAGACGCGCCAAATCTGCCGTCCAGCGCGGCATCCCAAAGGTGAAGCTATAGCCGATCCTGCGCGCTGACACCCAAGTGAACGCCAATTGCGCCACCCCCGTCACCGGCACTGTCCATGACAGGGTCAGGCCCATATCCCAGCCCGCCCAAACCGCCAACCCCATCGCAGCGATAAACACCAAGTTCATCAAGACCGGCACAAAGGAGGCTTCGGAAAAATGGCCATGCGTGG
>JBAXLX010000438.1:0-2545 GCA_037134595.1 Pseudomonadota bacterium | reverse complement strand
CGTGATCCCCTGCCAGACGCCGCGCCACGGGCGATGCCCGCCGTCCATCTGTCACGGCCAACACAACGGCATGAACCGGGGCCTCACCCCCCGCGATCCGAACCACCTCGGGTGCGGCCACCGGAGTGGGCATTGAGACAGCCGCAACGGGCTGCACCACAGGTGCGACAGCACCAGCCACCACCTCTCCCGGGTCGCCAAGGTGCATCAGCGGCTCTAGCACGGTGGCGGTATCGCCCACCGCCCAAGGCAGGCTGATGACCGTGCCTTCGGCAAAGGCCTCTACCTCGAAGCTGGCCTTTTCGGATTCCACAACGGCGACAAGATCGCCCTTCTTGACCCGATCCCCCAGCTTGACGTGCAGTTCGACGACTTTCGCCTCGGTCAGGTCTTGCCCGACCTGCGGCACCAGAATTGCTTGCGCCATGCGTCCCTCTCCTTAGGCTGCTTGCGACCGGGCGCTTTCCAGCGCGCGGGCGACGAAATCCACCGTCTTGCGGGTCGCTGCGGCAAACTCCGTCGCGGTCGTGGCAAAGGCCCCGAATTGGCTGAACTCCGCGGGCGTCATGCCGTCGAAATCATAGGCCTGCCGGAAGTACGGCAGTTGCCGCAGCTTGGCGATGAGCGCGGCGGGCGGCTCTTCGTAGATGGCCGCCGCATCGAAGTCCGGCAGGCGATCTTCGGCCTGCATTAGCTGCGCAATATAGCCCGGCGGGCAAGTATAGACGAAATCCCCCCCCGCAATCTTGGCGATATGGCCGCTGGAGGCCTTACCGCCCTCACCCTCATCACTGACGCGCATCGAACATTGCAGCATTTTGGACGGGTGCCGGATGCTTTTGCCATAGTGATAGGCCCGCTTCAGCACGGCGATCTCACCTTGCAAAATCTCATCCGGGGTCAGGGTTAGGCCGCGCAATTCGGCCTGCGCTTTCAGGTCACCCACATTGCCCAAGCGGGCCGACATATGGGTTATGACCGACCGCCATCTGCCAAGGTCGATCCCCGCCGCCTTGGCGCGGTCCAAGCCACGGCTGACAGCCGCCATGCAGGCCACATACTGCGGCACGGTGAAAGAGGTGGTGTTGTTGGTCGATATCCCGCGCGCGGTCAGTTCTTCGATCACCCGATACCCTTCGGCGCTGCCGGGGATTTTCACCATGACGTTGCGCCCCAGAGCCGCCAGTTGCAGCCCTTGGGCCAGCATCCGGTCGAAATCGCTCACAAAGCGCGGATCGACCTGACCTGACAGATACCCATAGCGACCGTTTGAGGAGTCATAAACGGCCAAGATCATTGCCGCACTGCGCCGCACCACATCGAGATAGGTTTTCCAGTAAATCCCTTCGACATCGTCGCCCGGATTATCGGCGGCGATGCGGGTGATCTCTTCCACCCAGAACGAGGGATTATTCTGTATGGCCTGCAACGCCAGCGGCGGGTTGGTCGTCACCCCGCCAAAGCCCATCGTCCCTGTAGATTCGGCCATGGCAGGACTAAACAGCCGCGTCAGTTGCTGATCCCAATCCGCCCGCTTGTCGGTCGGGGCCGAAGCAAGAACGCCAGCCTTCCAGCTTTCATAGACAAGAGGCGAGCTGTCCCACCAGATTTCACAATCCGGGTTGGTGGCAGCCAGTTTTTCAAGAACGTGCAATCGCATGACCCGGCCTCACTCCGCCGCGTTGGCCAAAGGGGCCAAATGCAAGCTGCGGCGCACGGCGGCAATGACATCCTCTTTCTGCGGCACGCTGGCCTTTTCCAACGCGAGGTTGAACGGCACCGGGATATCCATGCCTGCAACGATCTCGACATGGGCGTCCATCTCGTAGAAGCATTCTTCCTGCACGATCGAGGCGATATCCGACGCCACGCCGCCGCGACGGTTGGCCTCTTGCACGATCACACAACGACGGGTCTTTAGCACCGAGGCCACAATCATCGCACGGTCCAGCGGCACGAGAGTGCGCGGATCAATCACCTCAACCGAGATGCCTTGGCGCGACAACTCCTCAGCCGCTTCAAGCGTGCGGGGGATCATGTTCGACCATGCAATTACGGTCACATCGGTCCCGGCGCGCTTGATGTCGCCCTTGCCGAATTCGACGATGTGCTCACCATCGGGCACCATACCCTTGGTCATGTAAAGGTGCTTATGTTCCAAGAACATCACCGGGTCTTCTTGGCGCAGAGCGTATTTCAGCAACCCTTTGGCATCCGCCGGGGTCGAGGGCATCACCACGCGCAGGCCCGGAATGTGGTAGAACAAGGCCTCAAGCGATTGGCTGTGCTGGGCTGCCACGCCGCCGCCGGTGCCGCCTTGGGTCCGCATAATAAAGGGCACGCGGCCATCGCCACCCGTCATCAGCCGGAACTTCGCCGCTTGGTTCACGATCATGTCCATGCCCAGCATGGCAAAATCGACATAAAGGATTTTAACGATAGGCCGCGCACCGGCAATCGCCGCGCCGACGCCCACGCCAATCATCCCGGCCTCGGCAATCGGTGTATCGCGCACACGCTTGGGACCGTATTTCGCCAGCAGCCC
>JBAXLX010000437.1:0-2553 GCA_037134595.1 Pseudomonadota bacterium | reverse complement strand
TTGGAACTAGTCCCCTTAATGGTTACCTTCAAGACGTTCGTATATCTAAAGGATATGCTCGAATCATTACAACGCCAACGTCAGCTTTTCCGACTAAATAATCATGCAAATAGCTAATCAAGATCTTGTCATCAAAGACCATACTGAGTGGTTTCCTAACACATCTTTTGGAGATCGAGGTCCTTCACTGGATTGGATTGCCGAGCAGGGTTACTACGTTATTTCTGTGTGGAAGCCGCATGACCGCAAAACTGAGAAACTTGTGTCTGCGCTCCCGCATCTGTATGAAGGGATGTGCTGTTTGGTTGATGTTCAGCCGTTGACCGCTGAAGAACTTCAGGCACGAATTGACACGCAGTGGATCGCAATCCGAAGCCAGCGCAATCAGATGCTCAAGGACACGGACTGGACCCAGGTTGAGGATTCTCCAGCAGACAAAGCAAAATGGGCCACGTATCGACAGGCTCTTCGAGATATTTCTACTCAGCCAGATCCATTTAATATTATTTGGCCAATATAAATTTATTTTTTGGCGGCTTGTTTTTGAGTAGCGAATTTTTTCAAACTGCCAGCGCCAAACTCAAAATTAGTTACTATTTTTGAAGCCGCACTTACTGCGTAGGACACAAAATGGCCGTTAGTCTTTCACCAATTGGTGGTGCGGGTTGGCAGTTTTTCGATAACAACGGCGCTCCGTTGACTGGCGGCAAGCTGTACACATACGCTGCCGGTACTACCACGCCGCAAGCCACTTACACTGCCAATACCGGGGCAACAGCCCATTCCAATCCAATTATTTTGGATTCCGCAGGTCGAGTTCCGTCAGGCGGTGAGATTTGGTTGGCCACTGGCGTTTCGTATAAATTTGTACTTAAAACCAGCGTTGATACGCAGATATGGAGCGCAGACAATATTACTGGGATTGCTGGCGCTGGTCTTATAGAGAATTTTACTGGCACAGGATCTCAGACTGTATTTACTTTTGCTAACGCACCGTTCAGTGAAAACACAACTCAAGTGTACATTAACGGTGTGTACCAACAAAAGAACACATACACTGTAGTTGGGACTGCGCTGACATTCTCAACTGCGCCGCCATACACGGCCAGCATTGAAGTTCTGTACACATAATGTCTAATAGCAAAATATCCGCGCTAACAGGGGCAACGACGCCGCTTGCTGGTACGGAAGTTTTGCCTATTGTTCAGAGCAGCACTACCAAACAAGTATCTATCGCCAATTTGACCGCAGGCCGCACGCAAACTTCAAACGGGATTGTGCAAGGCACTGCCGCCACTGGTTACAATTTTACCGCCAACACTCCTGCGTCTGGAATGACCAGCCAGTTGCTAAACTGGTATGAAGAAGGTACTTGGACTGCCACGCTTACTGCGTCAGTCACCGCGCCAACAACACCTGTAACAACTAGCGGAACTTACACAAGAGTTGGCAGAGCCGTAACAATACAAGCATATTTTGCTGGAGTAGACACAACAGGATCGGCAGGTGATTTGACGGTTACTGGTTTGCCTTTTACTGTTGGGTCTGTTCGTTGTGCAGCTACTATCATAATGGCTGGTTTTGGAATTGTTCCTGCTGC
Organism: Pseudomonadota bacterium; assembly: GCA_037134595.1. GTDB lineage: Bacteria > Pseudomonadota > Alphaproteobacteria > Rhodobacterales > Rhodobacteraceae > Stagnihabitans. Next base: position 953 of record JBAXLX010000437.1, on the reverse strand, counting down.
TGGTGTTATGCTTGGCACATCAGTTTATGTTGCAAATATGGTTACTGCAACCGCAATACCTATGGTTGCGGGAAACGGTAAATATTTGTATGTGACCGCAACTTATCAAGTGTAGAACAAATTATGTCGCTAACAAAAGTTTCTTTTTCCATGATCAATGACATTGCAAAAAATGTCGTAGATTATGGGGCCGATCCTTCAGGTGCGGCTAATAGCACAACTGCAATTCAAGCAGCGATTGATGCTGCGGCAAACGGTGGCGCTCTTTATTTTCCTCCTGGCACATATTTGATTGATTCCTTAGACACAGGTTTGATTGAATCTACTTGGTATTTTGACCAAGCAACACTTAAAGCAAATTCTACTGTTTCAAAAACGCATTTGCTAAAGTTTCAAGGTAGGCATTGTAATATTTACAATCTTAAAATTAACATGAATTTTAAGACAAATTACGATTGTGCCTTGTGGTGGTATAACAGCACTAATGCGTCTCAATTTAATAATTTTTTTGGGATGGAAATCAGGTACGCAAAACGAGGAATTGTGTACGGTGAATTTCCCGGTTCAACCTCAACGGCGCTGGCCCAGTCTGAAAATACGCTTTTTGGCTACATGGCTTACGGAGTTGAGCGTCCGTTTTTATCAAACCACTCAAACGGTGTAATTGACCTAGAATCTTGCACTCTTTCCGCTCAAAATCAAGACTGGAGTTCTGGATTTGACACAACAATCAATCGTTCTTTCCAAGCACTTGCTGGTGTTGTAAACATCAAAGGGACTAACAAAGCGTTGGCTATGACGGTGGATTGTAATTCACGTTATGTAAATGCTGATCCAGAGATTGGGACAATGATTGCCGTTTCGGAAGCAGCACGTAATATCGTTTGTGCGGGTGGTATTCCAAGTGCGATTACAAATTGTTTGAATTTCGGAAACCCATACAATCCTGAGTC
>JBAXLX010000436.1:0-2606 GCA_037134595.1 Pseudomonadota bacterium | reverse complement strand
GTAATTCACAATACGCATCAGCTTGGCGTAAAGCAGTTACATATCTTGAGGCTTCCGGTAATGGACTTCCAAAGAAGTATGATGAGGCTGGTAATTTAATACCACCTACTTCTAGTGAGCAAGAGGCTTATAGATTAGCGGTTAAAAATACTACTCTTGGTATCCTTAGAGTTCGTTTTGCCGTAGGTTTCTTTGCACCTGCTTCACCACAAATTCAATTAAAGTCTGATATGGCACAATGGATCAGCGATAACGGTCGTGCTAGTTGGAAACAAGCTTGGAATAAATTACTAGAACAATATCCTGGTGATTATGACGGTGCTATGGCTAAATGGGTAGAGTTGTATCCAAACGAAGTTCCATACACCGTTACTGAGTCAGAGCGTAAATCTATTGCTCCTCTTCGTTATGCTGAAGAAGCAGGATATTTTGTAAATCAAAATAAAGAGTTATTTAAAGATTATCCATCTGCTAGTGGTTTCTTAATTCCTCACAAGAGCGGTTTTTCTTGGGATGCTTATCAAACTATGAAAGATATGGGAATGATCTACAACAAGCGTGTAGATGATTATTTACGAGAAGTACAAACTGCATCAGATCTTCAGACTTATTATGCTAAAAAGAATGATTACGAATCTAAGTTAACAGGTTCAACTGTAGACTTTGAGCGTACTCAGCTTCGCAAAGAGTTTGATCAATGGAAAACTGTATTTTTTGCAGGTCGTCCATTAGTCCAAGAAGAATTATCTCAAGGAAGTCAGAAGGCTATTGACCGCTTAAAGACTTTAGATGAGTTAAATAATATGCTTGCACAAAACTTAGATATTGCTCCTAAGACTGAAGCAAAACTTCGCGAGATGTCTGCTGCATATAAAAGATATCAAGCTGAAAAAGATAGTTATGATCAATTTGGTGGATCTCAACAATTAGTTAAGTCTCTTAAAGAAGATACTGTAATTAAATTAAGATCCTTAGCAAGTTATAATGAGAATACTCAAGCAGCATATGATGTTCTCTTTGGAAGATTACTTGGAGACTAAATGAAACTACTAGGAAAAAGGAGTTAGACTGTGGCAGATAAAACCTTAGAAGAACTCCGAAATGAACTTTCTCAAATTACTCGTGATAACCAAATAGCATATGATGCTTTCAATCAACGAGGCTATACTAGTGATGGACGCTCTTTAAAAGTAGCATATCAAATTGCTGTAAGAGATAAAGACAAAGAAGAAATTGCTAAATATAAACCTTTATTAGAAGCTGCTCAAACTAAATATAAAGAGACTCAAACTAAAAAGAATGAGTTATCTAAACAAGTTAAAACTCTTGAGACTGCAGAAAAAGAAACAAAGACTAAAGAAAAGACTACTGCTGCTGCTGCTGATACTTATCAAAAATCTCTTGATAAATTGGCAACTGCCGAAATTGGACTTAGCGGTTACAAAGGTGAAGACAATTACAAAACAGCATATCAAGAAGCTCGTAATGCTTATGATGCTGCAGTAACTGCAGGCAAAACCCCTTCTACTCCATTACCAGAAGCAAAGATTACAGTTCCGGTAGTAGAGAAAAAAGCAGAAGTTCAAAAGGATGCTAGTGGTAAAGTTATTACTACCCCAACTGAACCTACTCTTACGGAAATATTAAATACTCTTACTGATTCTGCTAATGATTATTCTTTATTAAAACAATATCAAAAAGATTTAAAAACTAATTTCTCTAATTTTTATAAAGGTGGCACTGGCGGGTTATCTGATTGGAACGCTACTCAAAGTGCTATTCAAAATATTATGGAGCAACGAAGTACTCTTCCTGCTCAATTAAAAGGTACAGATCTTACAACCTTTTTAAAAGATTCTAAAAATGCTCAATTAATTTCTAGTACTGCTGCTACTGGTGCACCTACAGTTCGGATGCAGATTTCTGATCCTACAACTGCTGCTGCTTATATTAAAGATGCTTTTAAAACCAACTTAGGTAGAGAAGCAACTGCTGAAGAAATTGCTAAATATACTAAAGATCTACAGACCGCACAACGTAAGAATCCATATAGAATAAATAATGGTGTTACTACTGGTGGTTTAAATGAGAATGAATTTTTGGCTCAACAACTTCAAAAACTTCCAGAGTATGCTACCAAAAAAGCAGAAAAAGTTGATGTAACTAAACAAGATATATTGAAGTTAATGCGATCAAACGGTCTACCAGTTAATAATGATCAAATTAGTTCTTGGTCTAAATCTATTCAAAACGGTACTAGCATTGATACAATAGCTAAACAGATCCGTCAAATTGCTGGTGCCGGATTACCTGATAATATTAAGAATCTTCTTGCTCAAGGTATTGATTTAGAGACTGTTTATTCTCCATATAAAAGCACTATGGCTTCTACCTTAGAACTTAATCCAAATGATATCCAGATTAATGATCCTATGTTGCGTCAAGCTTTAGGACCAGATAAAGAAATGAGTATCTACGATTTTCAAAAAATCTTAAAGAAAGATCCTCGCTGGCAATATACAAATAATGCTAAAGAAGATGTATCCAATTCAGTTACAAAAGTCTTACAAGACTTTGGATTTCAGGGGTAATCGTGGCTACTAAAA
>JBAXLX010000435.1:0-2615 GCA_037134595.1 Pseudomonadota bacterium | reverse complement strand
ATGCGGTGATCTTGGACGAGGCGGCGGATGCCGTGATCGGCAAGGCCAAATCGCTGACCACCCGCGCCGATCTGGCCACGGGCATCGGCCTTGCGGTCGATGCGGCCTTGGCGGCAGCGGGGGTGCAGCCTGCACAGATTGCCATGGTGTCACTGTCAACCACCTTGGCCACCAATGCGCTGGTCGAAGGGCAGGGCGGGCGTGTCGCGCTGATCTTCATCGGCTTTGACGCCGATGATTTAGAGCGCGGCGGCCTGATCGAGGCGTTAAAGGGCGACCCCGTGGTGCGTTTGGCGGGCGGCCATAACCATGCAGGCGGAGAGGCGGCGGCCTTGGATATGGCGGCTTTGGAACAGGCCGTGACAGACCTATCCGCCGATGTCATGGGCTTTGCCGTGGCCTCGCGCTTTGCCACCCGCAACCCTGCGCATGAAGTGGCGGCGCGCGATCTGATCCGGCGGGGGTCTGGGCGGCCTGTGACCTGCTCGCACGAGTTTTCAGCGAAGCTCAACGGCCCCAAGCGGGCCTTGACGGCAGTGTTGAACGCGCGGCTGATCGGGATGATCGACCGTCTGGTCGCCGCGTGCGAGCGGCATTTACAGGCCGTTGGGATCACAGCGCCCTTGATGGTGGTGCGCGGGGACGGCGCGCTGATCTCTGCCGCTATGGTGCGCGAACGCCCGATCGAGACGATCCTGTCCGGCCCCGCCGCCAGCATCGTGGGCGCGCGGTGGCTGACGGGGGCGGTGGATGCCTTGGTCAGTGACATTGGCGGGACGACCACCGATGTCGCCTTGCTGCGCAATGGCCTGCCCGAGATTGACCCCGAAGGGGCAAGGGTTGGCGGCCTGCGCACCATGGTGGAAGCGGTGGCGATGCGCACCAGCGGCCTTGGCGGCGACAGCGAGGTGCATGTGCTGGCCACAGGCCTGACAGGCGGCCTGCGCCTTGGGCCGCGCCGGTTGATCCCAGTGTCGCTGTTGGCGGTGGACCACGGGCCGATGGTGCATGCCGCATTGGATCGGTGGCTGTCGTCTGACACGGCAGGAGAATTTGACGGCCGCTTTGTCATCCCGATGAAGGGCCAGACCGGCGGCCTAACCCCGCGTGAGGCGACGGTTCTGGCGCGGGTGACAAAGCCCATGCCGCTGTCGATGGCGCTGACCTCGCGGCTGGAAGTCGCGGCGATGGAACGCTTGGTGGCGCGGGGCTTGGTGATGATTTCGGGGGTGACCCCGTCGGATGCCAGCCATGTGCTGGGGCGGTTGGACGCTTGGGATGGCACGGCCTCGGTCAAGGCGCTGAAACTGCTCGCCAAGCGGCGCAATGGCGCGGGCGACCGGATCGCGGCCGATGGTGCGGTGCTGGCCGCGGCGGTGATTGACCAGTTGACGGCACAGACTGTGGAATGCCTGCTGGAAGCCGCCTTTGACGAGGACGGCAGCTTTGACGAACCGCCCGAGGCGCTGGCCCGTCACCCCCTGACCAGTGCCGGCCTGAACCGCCACCGCGGCGTGGTAGAGCTGACGCTGCGCCTTGGCGTGCCGGTGATCGGCCTTGGCGCATCGGCCCCCAGCTATTACGGCGCGGTGGGCGAGCGTTTGGGCTGCGAGATGATCTTGCCCGAACATGCTGGTGTCGCCAATGCCATCGGTGCTGTCGTAGGCCAAGTCAGCCAACGCGCCCAAGGCTTGGTCAGCAGCCCCGGCGAGGGGCGCTTTACCGCTCACCTGGCCGCAGGCTTGCAAACCTTCAACACCCGTGACGCGGCGCTTGACGCGCTGGAAGCCGCCCTGGTGGCCGAAGCGACAAAACGCGCCCAAGCCGCAGGTGCCGCCGACCTGCGGGTCACAGCCACCCGCGACATCCGCGAGGCGCTGGTGGAAGGCAACCCGATGTTCATCGAAGCCACCATAACAGTGACCGCATCGGGCCGCCCAAGGGTGGCGCATTGAATGACGCCGTGCAGGCTTCATATCCTTGGGGCCAGCGGCACGGGCACCTCGACCCTTGGGCGGGCGATGGCGGGGCACTGGTCGGTTCCGTTCCATGATACGGACGATTACTTTTGGCACCCAACTGAGCCGCCCTACACCCAAGCCCGCCCACAGGACGAGCGTCTGACGCTGATGGCGCAGATGTTCTTGCCACGGCGGGCTTGGGTGCTTTCTGGAAGCATGATCTCTTGGTCCGACACGGTGGAACCCCTGTTTGACCTTGTCGTGTTCCTAAGGCTCGACCCAAAGGTGCGACTGGAACGCCTGCGCTTGCGTGAGGCCAACCGCTATGGGGCTAAGGCCATCGCCCAAGGCGGTGCCTATCACAGCGGGTTTTTGGCTTTCATGGACTGGGCCGCCGCCTATGACAGCCCTGATTTCGCCGGACGCAGCCTGACACGGCACCAAGCCTGGCTTGGCACGCTCACCTGCCCGGTGCTGAATCTGGATGCCGCGCTGCCCACGGCAGAGCTGGTCGCGCAGATCACAGCAAGCACCCCACATCCCAAAGCCTGACGATTTCGCCTTGACGCCTTGGGCGCGGTCCAGTAACCCGCCCGAAGTGGCTAGGTAGCTCAGTTGGTTAGAGCATGCGACTCATAATCGCAGGGTCGGGGG
>JBAXLX010000434.1:0-2622 GCA_037134595.1 Pseudomonadota bacterium | reverse complement strand
GCAACGACGCCATTCTTCTGACACCCAGCCTGCCTGCATGCAACGCTGCAGAGCAAGGCACGGCCAGCACAACGATATCGGCTTGCAACACTTGGTCGAGCGGCAGTTGAGTGGCAGGCAGGCCCGCATCGGTGGCCGAGCGGTTGTGATAGACCACTTTCATGCCAAAGCCGTAATGGCAGCGATGGGCGATCGCCTTGCCGATCCGCCCCATGCCGATAATGCCCACGGTGCGGCCAGACACATGCATCCCCAGCATCTGGGTCGGGTGCCAGCCTGTCCAGGCACCTGCCCGCAGCAGTCGTTCGCCCTCTCCCGCTCTGCGGGCGGTCATCAGGATCAGCATCAGCGCGATGTCGGCTGTGGCATCGGTGACAGCGCCGGGGGTGTTGGTAACGCAAAGGCCCGCCGCACGGGCAGCGGAGACGTCGATGTGGTTGTAGCCCACGCCGAAATTGGCCAGAATCTGCGCGCGGGCTTTGGGCACATCGGCGAACACATCCGCTTTGAACAGATCGCCCAAGGTGGGCAGCACGGCATCATAGTCGCGCAGGGCCGTGCGCAACTCTGCCGCATCCATCGGCGTGGGCAGGTCGCGGTGGGTCACGTCAAAGCGGGTGCGGGCGCGGTCGACGACCGATTGCGGCATGGTGCGCGTGATCAACAGTTTCAAAACAGCTTCCCCCCCAAGGGCACATCCTGCCCCGGCCCGATCAACACCACCTGCCCGTTTTCATCCGGCAGGCCCAAAACCAACACCTCGGACAGAACCTTGCCGATCTGGCGCGGGGGAAAGTTCACCACGGCCAGAACCTGACGGCCCACCAAGCCCTCACAGGTATAATGCGCCGTGATCTGCGCCGAGGATCGCTTTTCGCCAATTTCGGGCCCGAAATCGACCCAAAGCTTGTAGGCAGGCTTGCGCGCCTCGGGGAAGGGTTCGGCGCGGGTGATGCGGCCGACACGGATGTCGACCTGTTCGAAATCGGCGTAGGTGATCATTTGCCCAACTCTCGCCCCCGTTCGGCGGCGGCGTGGGCAGCGCGGGCCATCAGGGGGGGCAGGCCCGTGACAGGGTCCATTAGATGGGCCAAGGCGGCGGCCGTGGTGCCGCCCGGAGAGGTGACGTTGATGCGCAACTGCGCGGCGGGGTCGGGCGAGCGGTAGGCCAATTCCCCTGCCCCGCAGACCGTGGCGCGGGCGAGTTTCATGGCGACGTCAGCCGATAGGCCCTCGGCCTCGCCCGCAGCGGCCATCGCCTCGATCAGATGGAACACATAGGCCGGACCAGAGCCGGAAATGGCGGTGACGGCGTCAATCTGGTGTTCGCCGTCAAGCTCGACCACCTCGCCCACGGCCAGCATCAGGGCGCGGGCCAAGGGCAGGCCCGACTGCCCCGCCGCATTGGCGCAGATGCCGGTGATGCCGCGACCGACCATGGCGGGCGTGTTGGGCATGGTGCGCACTATGGGGGTGCGCGGGCCTAAGGCGGCCTCGAACGTGGCAATCGACGTGCCTGCGGCGATAGAGATGAACAACGCCGTCCCATTGCCCAAGGCCTGCAAGGCCGGCAAAGCCGCGCCCATCATCTGCGGCTTCACCGCCAGCAAGGCCACGGCAGGGGCAGGCGGCACACCCTGATTAAGATGCACGCCGCTGGCTTTGAGCCAATCACTGGGGTTCGGTTCAATCACCCAAACCGACGCCGAAGGCACCCCTGCTGCCAACCATCCGGTCAACAGGGCCGTGCCCATCTTACCACACCCCAAAAGCACCAAGCCGTCGCGGGCCACTGTGTCGAGCATTCTCGCCTCCGAACTTCATCGGTGCTAGGTTAGGCGCGACCGTAAGCCTCGGCAATGGCGACTTTGAGGGCGGCTTGGGGGGTGTGATCCGACCAAGCCACCAGTTGAAAGGCGGGATAGAAGCGTTCACAGGCCATGACGGCCGCGCCAATCAGGTGGTCGATCTGCTCAGGGGCGGCAATCTGCCCGCCGGTCAGCACCAGACCATAGCGCCAGACCATCAGCTTTTGCTCGGCCCAATAGGTGAAGGCCCCGGTCCAGACCATATCGTTGCAGCGGTTGAGCAGGTCATAGAGCTGCAGATGACGGCCCTCGGGCGGCTCCATCTCAAAGCTACAGATCAGGCGCAGGGTTTCATCTTGCGGCGACCATGCCAAGGTCAGCGAATAGCTGCGCCATTGGCCTTCGACCGCCATGGCGATCTGATCCTCGGTCACGCGGTCAAAATCCCACTCGTGGTATTCGGCCAAGGTTTCGACCATATCGATCGGATGAAGGTCGTCAAACGTCATGAAATCTGCTGCAAGTGACATGCCCGGCCTCATCATTATGCCGCTGAGAGGGGTGCGACCCACCAGCGGCTGGGTGTCTGGCAAGAACGTGTGTGCGCCGACACCGTTCTTACTAGATATAGTGGACGGGCGAGGGAAGTCTGTAAAGGGTTTTGTGCGGAAATCTTCGGTGGGTCAGTGGATTGTGTGTGGCGACTTGACGTAAAGCATGTCTTCGCCTCGGATTGGGCATAGGTACGGCGAGTTTGATTGAACCGCCCCGGATTTGCCGGAGACCAATTCGTCCGTGTTACGCGACCATATTG
>JBAXLX010000433.1:0-2657 GCA_037134595.1 Pseudomonadota bacterium | reverse complement strand
AACAATTACCTTTTGTAGATGCACCATATACATATGTGTCCTTCTTGTCCTTTTTTGCAAGCGTTACGAATGCAACTAATTTATCAACCTCTTGTTTACACTCGGTCATAAACTGTTGATAACGTTCAATCGTATGTATACCAGACTGAATTTCGTTGTTTAAGAATGTATTTACAAGTTCGGCATTTTCAACATGAACTGTAGATGATGCTTTCGCCACATAAATACGGAAACTTCCGCCATTACATTCATTAAAAGAGATATCCAGAATCTTAAATCCCGCGCGATCCATAATAGTCTTTATCTGACGAACACCATAGTATTCCAGATGTTCGTGGCAAATAGTATCAATACTATTGCGTTCTAACATTGTCCCCACATAACTTTGTTCTAACCCCCACACACCATCATCCTCCAATACATCATAGACATCCTTTGCAAATTGAACAGGGTCTGGCAAATCATAAAACATTGAAATCGATGTAACCGCTTTAAAGCGTTGATTAACGCCCAGTGTCTCTTGAATAGCATGCTTTGTAAAATACGTAGGAACAAGTGTTGTATGAGTTGATGTGTAAAACTCTTGAAACTGAACACCCGTCGGATCACATCCAAAACGTTGAATGCCTTCAGAATAATTTCCTAAAAATGTACAATCATTACTGCCAATATCCAGTACAGCATCGCCTGTCCGTAATTCAACCTTACTGCATATCTCAGAATTGAAGCTAGCCAAATGATTCTTCATCATTGAATTAATTCCAGAACGATATCCATAGAAATGCTCGTACATTTCAGTAGCTGGTGTAGTATCACGTAGTTGAACCAACTGACATGTTCTACACATAATTAAACAGATTAATCCGCTTGGCGTTGATGTATCGCCTACTTTCGGAAATCTGGATGTAATCACTTGATTTCCAAGATCAACAACTTCATCATATTTAATACCTTGACATATACGACATTTAAACGTGAATGAACTTGACATAGTATATTACATTACAATATATATAATATCACTTTTAAACGCAGATTGTTGTAAATCCCGGGATTTAGGTATAAATTCCGGGATTTAAATATAAGATTCTATAGAATAGTATAATCAATGCTTATTGAAATATCCATAGGTGAAGGATTGGATCGCTTAAGTATTCTAGAAATCAAACAAAAAGAGATTAAAGATATCAACAAACAACTTCATATTACAAATGAAATACATAGTTTATCTGTACTTTTAAAAGACAAAGAAACGTATCTTTATTATTATAATCTTCTTATGGATGTGAATACAGACATATGGCATTCAACAAATACCATTAAATCAATGACAGTACATACACCTGAGTTTGGTATTCTTGCAAATACAATTTTTGAACTGAACCAATCTCGCTTTCGTCTTAAACAAATCATCAATCGGTTATCTCAAAGTTTAATTCAAGAACAAAAAAGTTATGAAAAGACGTATATTGATATTGTTCTCACCGATTTGGAACCGATAGATATTCCTACATTCTCAAAGTTAAGTTTGAATTATGATTGTGTCCGTATTCACTGTAGCTATGAAAAAAGCCTTGAATTTGAACAAACCGTCCCTAAATTTAATTATATGTTTACACATCCTTAACAATCTGTTCAATGATAGGCTTGCCCTGAACTTCTAACAGCATCATAAAACTCTATATGCGTTTGTTCAACAAACCATTATAGATCCGTACCACGTACGATTATACATGTCGAGTATCTACAAACAGATAATCATTGTGGGTACCGTCCCAAGGAGGATGGTTCTCTTTGGTATAATTTGAAAAGTTGGAGTGAAGGGCATAGCCATTGTCGTTTAGGAACGCACAGATGCCTTCATAGTCTTTGGTATAGACTTCAATCAACATATAGTGCGGACGATACTTATTGAGATTCAGTCCCTGAAGAATATTCAATTCATAGCCTTCCGTATCCAGCGACAGAAGATCAATCGGTGTATTGGATGCATGTTCATCCAGAAGACTTTCCAGAGTTCGTGCCGGAATATGATAACGGGTTCCTGAATTACGGCGCTGTCCATTGACCGACGACATCAGATGCCCATGAAAATCCCCAGATACATGGGACTCCGTATATGTGGAGGATACACACGCATAATTCACAACAGTGCTCTTGGGACGATTGGTTTTACATTGAGCGTATGCATTCGGTGACGGTTCAATCAAAAGACCGGTCCAATCCTTGGAAAACTCAAACAGTGCTGTATTGCTTTGCGTGAGTCCGTCGTTGGCGCCCAATTCAATATAAAATCCGCCCGTCTTATTCTGAAACAGGTCGTTGAGTTTGTAGTCCATAGGCTGTTTGTGATCTCCATCTGTTAAGGAATACGACCGCATTTTATATAGACTTCGGGTGATGGCTTTATATGGTTCTGAACAAATGCTTAAACATTGACATACATAGTGCGGTCGTCTTCTGTTGAAGTTCCGCATACAGTGCGTCATAGACTTGAAGACAACGTTGAATATCCAATACATCCCAGGACTCCACCACAATACACGGCAACCATTCTTTTAGTTTTCGGGTGAATGTATTTGCTTTGACAATTGGAATCACACCGAGGTAATAACATTCCCAAATACGATGGCTATCCACGCCATTTCCATCAGGAC
>JBAXLX010000432.1:0-2657 GCA_037134595.1 Pseudomonadota bacterium | reverse complement strand
CATCAACCAAGGCTTGCCCGTCAAAACCCGTCTCTACCCCTGCCAGAATGCGCAACAGCGTGGTCTTGCCCACGCCAGAGGGCCCGATGAGGGCAACAACCTCGCCCCCTGCGACTGTCAGATGAAAATCTTGGTAAAGCACTGTGCCGCCAAAGGTCAGGCGCGCAATGGACAGGCTTAGAACTGGTCCGTGCGCCATTTCAACAGCCTCCTTTCCAAGGGGCCAATGGCCAGATGCTCGAGCAACATGACGATGGCCACAAAGACCGTGGTATAGGCCAATATCCCCTTCAGATCGAAGAACTGGAAGAATAAAGACACCCGAAACCCCACTCCAGAATCTGACCCAAGCACCTCAAACACCAATACAATTTTCCAGACCAACGACAGGCCCGTTCTGGCGGCTGTCAACAAATAAGGCACCAGTTGCGGCGCGTGGATCAGCTTAAAGGTTTGCCCCCGCGACAGGCGGTAAGCGCGGGCGAATTCGTCAAAGGCGGGGTCAAAACTTAGCACGCCTTGGCGAATGTTGGTGATCACGATGGGGGTTTTGTTCAGCACCACAGCCAAGATCAGGGCTGTGTCATTCAATCCCAACCATATAAAGCACAAGATGGCGATGACGATGGCGGGCAAGTTCATGCCCACGACCACCCAGTTCAAGAACAACCGGTCCACCAACCGCGACCGGCCAAGGGCAATGCCTATCAGCGTGCCCAGAACCATCGCGGTGACAAAGCCCAAAGCCGCCCGGCCCAAGGTGGCGGCGAAATCGGGCAGCAGGTGGCCTTCGTTCGTAAGCCAGCTGATGTGGGCGAGCACCGTCCAAGGGGGGGGCAAAAAGCGCGACTGCGCAACAAGGGCCACGCCCCCCCAAAGGCCGATCATCAAAAGAAAAGAGACCCAGCCAAGCCAGACCTCTCCTTTGGGGCGCAGGGCAACGGGTCTTGGGTCAAGCGCCGGTGACATGCGTGCCTCGTTTCTAAGCTTACTTGCGATACCCAGCCCAGAAGGTGCCAGCGGCCAAGTCAGGCTTGTCTCCCGTCAGATCAGCGCCGCCGAACTTGGCGAGCAGGGCATACGCTTCGGTGGCGGCTTGAATGTCGGCATCGGTGTAGCTGGTCACAATGCCCGCGCGGTAAGCATCGCGCAGCGCGATGAACAGGGCGTCATCATCAGCCTTCATCACGGGGCGGATCTTGTCCCACAGCGCGTCGTCGGTCAGCAGCGCCTCTTTGGTTTGGAACGAGGCATCAAGGTAGTTCTTGATCACATCAGGCTTTTCGGCAGCAAATTTTTCAGAAAATACCCAACCCAACAGCGGCGGCGTTTTGGAGACGCCAAGGTCTTTGAGCATATCTTGAACCGAGATGATCTGGGTTGCTCCCGCCACGGAAGCCCGCGCGTTGAAGTGCCAGAAGTTCAGGCTGGCATCGGCTTGCCCGCCAGTCAGTTGTTCATTGACCAGGGGCGGTGCGGCAAAATTGGCCGTCGCGTCTTTGGTCAAATCGCCCCCTGTTTTGGCGGCGTAATAAGCTTGCAGGATCAGATAGCTTTTATCGACAGGCCCACCGGCAGCAGCCAAGGTGGCGCCTTTTAGGTCTGCCACGGATTTTACTTTGCTGTTTGGCATGGCCATCAAGCCGCCCACAGCCAGCGAATGGGGCACAAAGGTAAAGTCAGCCCCTTGGTTGCGCTGCAACGATGTCCAGACGAAATCCGACAAGATCACATCAACTTCGCCGGCCTGCAGGGCAACCTGACCGGCTTTGCTATCAGCGACACCACGGATCTTTAACTTGACGCCGTTCTTTTCGTCCAGCTTCAGTTCTTCCATAGCGGCCGCTTCCCAAGCGGCGGTGCCACCTTCTTGCAACGCCAGCTTGAGTTCTTTGGGTGGCGGGCTGAAGGCAGATAGGCCCATCCACACGCCAGCCATGGCCGCAGCAAACATTAAGCCTTTGTTCCAAGTGCGCATGATATCTTCCCCTTTATTTTTGATCGTCCAGCGCCTGAAACCGCGCCCAAAAGTGGTCATGGCTTACCATGAAGCGGCATTCACAAATCCAATACTGAATATTCCAGACCATCGTTTGACCTCACGCGCGCGATAAGGCCAAATGAGCGAACGGTTACAATACCGTCGTAAGGGGGCCCAAAATGCGGAAAATGGCCAAGGTTTTGGCTTGCGTTGTGGTATTGCCTTTCGCCGCTATAGCCAAAGACAACCTTGCCTCAGACCCTGTCAACCTGCCCGATCTGCAGTTGCATGAAGACCTGTCGATGAGCCGGACAGAATACCATTTGGAGACCGGTAAATCTTACCGCTTGGTGATTAAATCTGATGGCGGTGAGAGCTTTTCGTTTCGCGCGCCAGACTTTTTCCAGCAGGTTTGGATCAACGGCGTGGCGGTGGAAGGGCTGACAATCAAGACAACCTCCCTGACCGAACTGGCCTTTGACGATAGCGGCGGCGCGGCTGAGATTTTGTTCGTGCCCATCCGTCCGGGCAAATTCGATTTCTGGGTCGAGGGTTATGAACATCGCGGCATGGCCGGCGATTTCCTTGTGGAGTAGCTTCATGACGCGGGTTTTTCTGACAGCACTCCTTGCCCTTGGGATCGCACAAACCGTGTCTGCCGCAGGCACCGGCGAGA
>JBAXLX010000431.1:0-2665 GCA_037134595.1 Pseudomonadota bacterium | reverse complement strand
GTTTGAGCTCTTTGCCATCCCACTTGCCGGCAATCTTCACCTCAAACTGGCGACGCACGGTGCCGAAGCGGTCTTGGAACTGGCCGTGGGCGACAAAATTCCCGTCAAAGAATTTCTCAAGCTGGAACTGCCGGTTCGACAGGCTGGCATCCTTAAACGATGGATGCCCGGTGCACGAGGCCAAAAAGGCCAAGCTTAGCGACAAGGCGGTGGCCAAACCAAGGCCAAGGGTCAATCGGGTGGCACGCATGGCAAACTCCTTTTGTTTCAGGTGATACGCACCAAAAGCCCGTTTGGATGCAATTTCAGACTTGCCCAAATATCCCCGCCAAAGGCAGCACCGCCAACCCCTAGGCAAACCCCCGACCTTCTGGCAAAACCCCGCCAGAGGTGCCCCATGCGCGACGATCCCGACGAGCTTACCGACGCCAAAGATAACCTTGGGGCCGAGATTCACGCCCTGTTCGACGGCGCTCCGCAAACGCCCGAATTTACCAAGCTGCGCAAACGCTTGGTGCGCGATGTGCGCGCGGCGATTGACACCTATGCCATGGCTGAACGCGGTGCGCGCTGGCTGGTCTGCCTGTCGGGCGGCAAGGACAGTTACACGCTTTTGGCCATCCTGACCGAATTGCAATGGCGCGGGCTTTTGCCGGTCGATCTTTTGGCCTGCAACCTTGACCAAGGCCAGCCGGGCTTTCCCGCCACCGTTCTGCCACAGTTTCTAACCGCCAAGGGCGTGCCGCACCGGATTGAATATCAAGACACTTATTCCATCGTCACCGCCAAAACCAAACCGGGCGGGACGATGTGTGCCATGTGTTCGCGCTTGCGGCGCGGCAATCTGTACCGCGTGGCGCGCGAAGAGGGCTGCTCTGCCGTCATCCTTGGCCATCACCGCGACGACATCTTGGAGACCTTTTTCATGAACCTGTTTCACGGCGGAAGGTTGGCGACGATGCCGCCCAAGCTGTTGAACGAAGAGGGCGATTTGGTCCTGTGCCGCCCCTTGGCCTTTGTCGCCGAGGCGGACTGCGACGCCTTCGCCCGCGCCATGAAGTATCCCATCATCCCGTGCGATCTGTGCGGCAGCCAAGAGGGCTTGCAGCGCGCCCAAGTCAAAAAACTGCTCGATGAGTGGGAAGCGCGCACCCCCGGCCGCCGCCAGATCATGTTTCGCGCCCTGATGAATGTGCGCCCGTCGCATCTGGCCGACCCTGACCTGTTCGACTTTGCCGGCCTTGCGCGGCATTTGGGCGAATTTGCCGAAAATCCTTTGCATTTCAAGGACGGCGATTAAGAGTCGCTTCGCATTCTGCCCCTAGCGTGACCCCGTGGCATATCGCCGCGCGTGACGGCAGGAGTGCGGGATGGCCCTTGGCTTTTGGAAACCCCAACGACAGACCAAAGCTTGGGCACCGCAAGGTGCCTTGGAACAGGCCCTGCGTCTGGGAGAGATCCGCGCCCATTATCAACCGCAAATCTGTGCCAAAACCGGTGCCCTGACCGGATGCGAGGCGCTGGCCAGATGGCATCACCCCACCCGCGGCCTGCTGGCCCCTGCCGATTTTCTGCCCCAGATGAACACCTTCGGCTTAACCGGCCTACTTGGGGCGCTGATGGTGGAAAATGCCCTGACCGCGTTAAGCGATTGGGACAGGGCCGGGGTGCATATGCCCATGGTGGCGGTAAATTTCGCCCAAGCCGATCTGAACCGCCCTCATCTTGTCGGCCAATTGGCATGGGACATCGACAGAATTGGCCTGACCCCCGACCGTCTGACGGTCGAGATTTTGGAAACGGTTCCAAGCCGCGCACAAAACAGCCGGATCGCGACCAATATCGCGGGCCTTGCGCGTCTGGGCTGCGGGATTGATCTGGATGATTTTGGCTCCGGTCCCGCCAGCTTGGCAGCACTCCGGCGCTTTGCGGTGGGCCGCATCAAGATTGACCGCCGCTTTGTCGCGGGCGTGCACCGTGACCCAAGGCTGCAAAACTGCATCAGCGCCATGGTGGATATGGCCAAGGAATTGGGCCTGCAAACCTTGGCCGAAGGGGTTGAGACCCCCACCGATCTGGCCATGCTGGCCGATCTGGGCTGTGACAGCTTGCAAGGCTTTCACATCGCCCCGCCCATGGCCGCCAGTGCGATGGCCGCATGGATTGCCCGCCACACCGCACCCAGCCGCCCACTTGAGCTGACAGCCTAGGCCCCAATCCGCTGCATAACCCCTGACTTCTGCCGCCGCAGGCGCAATTGGCGTGAAACCGCTTGACCTTTCAGCCCCCCTGTCGTTCAAGGTCGCGCTAAACAGCTTAGAAATGGCGGAAGTCCCGATGGACGATCAGAACAAGAACCTTCTCCTTGCAACCGTGCTTTCGGCCGTGGTCATCCTGATCTGGTTCGTGGCAGGGCCCATGCTGTTTCCCACGTGGTTTCCCAGCGACAAACCCGCGCTCACAGCGCTGCCGTCGCAAACAGCCACCACCGCTGCAACACCCACCGTCGCCGATGGTGCCACCACGGCCCCTGCGCTGACCGCCACAGCCGAACCCCAAGCCCCGCGCCTGACGGTGGATACGCCCAAGCTTTCGGGCTCTATCTCGATGCTGGGCGGGCGGATCGACGATCTGGCGCTGAAGACCTATCATGAAACGGTCGACC
>JBAXLX010000430.1:0-2680 GCA_037134595.1 Pseudomonadota bacterium | reverse complement strand
GACGCCGTCTAGTTGGAACTTGGTCACACTGGCAACCGCCGTAATCTCGCGCGAAGGTTTGGTGCCTTCGGCACTGGCAACGGTGGGCGGGAAGATGCGGAATTCAAACACCAAATGGCCAGACCCGTCAGCCGGCAGCGCCAATAGGGCTGCGTCCCAGAAGCCCTGTGTCGGCGGCAATCCGGTTGCACGCACCAGAACACCGGTGCGTGCGGGGTCGATTTGCAGGCTGATGACTTTATCAATCAACCCGCGCGGATCGACCGGCGGGACATAGGCCTGCATCTCGGCCCCTTTGCGGGCTTTGAACCAATGCAACGGGTTCAGGTTGCCCTTGCCGCATCCCGCCAGCGTTAGGCCCAAAACACTCCCCAAGATCAGCACGCGCTTCATATCTGCCCCCTATTTTCCTCTTGGCTACCGCAATCGCAGCCCTTTGAAAATCCCCCGTGCGTGACGGGTCATCTTTACCTTTTGCAATCACAGGGCTAGGTCTGCCCGATAGGAGACATTCATGGCCACGCAAGCCTTTAACGACCTCGCCGACACGTTCGAATTCCTCGATGATTGGGAAGAGCGGTACCGCCATGTGATCGACTTGGGCAAGGCCATGCCGCCCTTGGACGACAGTTTCAAAGTTCCCGCTTTGAAGGTGCAAGGTTGTGCCAGTCAAGTCTGGCTGCGCCCGATGGTGACGGCGGGGCATTTCGATTTTCAGGGCGACAGCGATGCTTTGATCGTGCGCGGGCTGATCGCTGTGCTGCATGCGCTCTATTCCGGCTTGCCTGTGGGCGACGTCGCAAAGGTGGATGCGGTGGCGGAGCTGGGGCGTTTGGGGTTGAACGACCACTTGTCAGCGCAAAGATCAAACGGTGTGCGCGCCATGGTCGAGCGGATTCGCAAGGTGGCAGCGGAAAGCTGACAGGGCTTTTGGCCTAAACCTCTTCCACCGTGATCTCGGGATAAACCGCCAGATGGCCTGCAATGGCCGCTGCAGCCCCTATGGGCCGTTCGTAAGACCAGATCACGTCTTGCGCATCGCCGACCGAATAGTAACTCGCCTCGCCCTTCCATGGGCATTTTGATCGGCGGGTGGATCGGATCAACAGCCCCATTTTGATATCGGCACGGGGGAAATACAGTTTGCTGGGGTGGCCGCGCTCTTCGACCAAAAGGGCTGCGCTGGTCTCGCCCAAGATCAGGTCGTCCAGACGCAGGCGGTAACGGCCAGTTGCGGGGGTGATGACGATGGGCAGGCCCATTACAGCGCCTCGCAGGCTTGGCGCGCCCAAGTCAGGGCAAAGTCTGACAGGCGCGGCGACAGGTGGGCCAGCACTTGGGCGTGATAGGCGTTCAGCCAGTCACGCTCGCCCATTGAAAGCTGGTCGATCTCGATCAAGCGGCGATCAAAGGGCGCGAAGGTCAGGGTTTCAAAGGCCAATTGGTCGCGGTGGTCGCCGATAAGCTCGGCCACTTTGACCACGATCAGGTTTTCAAGCCGGATGCCGAATGCCCCTTCGCGGTAATAACCCGGTTCGTTGGACAGAATCATCCCCGGTTCCAAGGGCACCTCGCTGATCCGGCTGAGGCGTTGCGGGCCTTCGTGCACCGACAAGAATGCACCAACCCCGTGGCCGGTGCCGTGGTTGAAATCCTGCCCCGCCATCCACAGCGCTTGCCGCGCCAAAGGGTCAAGGTCGCGCCCCGCCAGCCCGCGCGGCCAACGCGCGCGGCTGATAGCGATCAGGCCTTGCAGCACGCGGGTGTAGCAGGCGCGGGCCTCTGGCCCGGGGTCGCTCACGGCGATGGTGCGGGTGATGTCGGTGGTGCCGTCGCGGTATTGGCCACCCGAATCGACCAAGAGCAGCTCGTTCTGGCCAATGGCGCGATTGCTCTCCTGCGTCACGCGGTAGTGCATGATGGCCCCATTGGGGCCGGCACCACAGATCGTATCGAAAGAGATGTCATGCAAGGCATTGGTGGCCCGCCGGAACCCTTCCAGCGCTTGCACCACGGCGATTTCGCTCAAACCCGCTTTGGGGGTTTGCGCATCCAGCCACGCCAGAAATTCGACCACCGCCGCGCCATCACGCAGATGCGCTTCGCGCATGCCGGCGATTTCCGCGGGGTTTTTGGTGGCTTTGGGTATCCGGCAGGGATCATCGCCCCAAACCACCTGTGCAATCAAAGTTGATACGGCCAAGGGCGCTGTGGCTTTGTCGACCCGCACCGAACCGGACAGGGCCCTAAGCGCAGGGATAAAGGCGGCCGGATCGTGCAAGCGAACGCCTTCCCCCAGATGCGCGATGACTGCACTGTCGACCTTGGCCGGATCGATGAACAGATCAACCTCGCCATTCTGAGACAAAAGCGCAAAAGCCTGCACCACGGGATTCTTGGGCACATCCGCACCGCGGATATTGAGCAGCCAACAGATCGAATCGGGCAGCGTCAGAACAGCCGCCACGTGCCCCGCGGCTTGCAGCGCCGCCGCCAGCCTTGCGCGTTTGGCAAAGGCCGTCTCGCCGGCAAGACTGTCGGGATGCACAAAGACCTTGCCCTGCGGCGCTGCGGGTTGGTCGGGCCAGATGATATCCACCAGATTGTCTGTGGCGAGCAGACTGACGCCCGATCCGTGCAAATCGGCTTGGATCTTTTCGATCTCCTCAGCCGTATGCAG
>JBAXLX010000429.1:0-2681 GCA_037134595.1 Pseudomonadota bacterium | reverse complement strand
CCCTGCGCGCCCCGACCCGAGGTCATGCCGAAATAGCACCCCATCAGGGCCACGATAAAGCCAAAGACCGCGCCTTTCACAAGGCCCGATCCCACATCCCAAAATTCCAGAAAATCGGTCGTATTTTTCAGATAAGTGGCCGAGTTGAACCCCAGCTTGCTGATGCCCACCAGCCAACCGCCCGAAATCCCGATACTATCGCCCACCGCCACCAAGACCGGCACCGCCAGCGTGGCTGCCAGAACCCGCGGCACGGTCAGGTATTTCATCGGATGGGTGGAAAGTGTCACCAAAGCGTCAATCTGCTCGGTGACTTTCATCGTGCCAATTTCGGCCGCGATGGAAGACGCGACCCGTGCCGCCACCATCAACCCGCCCAAAACCGGCCCCAATTCGCGCGCCATGCCGATGGCCACGATCTGGGGCACCACCGCCTCGGCACTAAAGCGCGCCCCACCCGAATAGATTTGCAAGGCCAGCGCGCCGCCGGTGAAAAAGGCGGTAAGCCCCACAACCGGCAAAGAAAACCAGCCGATTTGCAGCAAGGCTTGGCCAAACTCGCGCCCGTAAAACGGCGGGGCCAGCAGGTGGCGCAGGGTGTCGAGCGCGAACAGCGCTATCCGGCCAAAGCCGGCCAGCAGCGCCAGAACAGGGCGGCCGATTTGGGCCAGAAGGCGGGCGATCATGAAGGGGTTCCGATAAAGCGGCGCTCTAGCCTTGCGGCCAGACGGGTTAAAATCTCGTATCCGATGGTGCCGGCCACCTCGGCCAGATGGTCAAGGGTTTGATACGGTCCGAGCAGGTCCAGCGCGTCCGGCACATGGGGCAGGTGGGTGACATCGACCGTGATCATATCCATCGACACGCGGCCCACCACGGGGCAGGGCACATCGGCGGCCCACAAAGTCGCACGTCCCGACAGCGATCTTATAATCCCGTCAGCATAGCCGCCCTGCACCGTGGCAATCACGCTGTCACGCGGCGCGGTCCAAGTGGCCGAATAGCCGACGGTTTCGCCTTGGGCCACCCCACGGGTCTGGATCACCGGCAAAGACAGCGCCACCACCGGCCGCGCCGCGTCAAACGGGTGTCCGCCGTAAAGGCCAATGCCCGGACGCGTCATATCGAAATGATAGGCTGGCCCCAGCAAGATGCCGCCTGTGGCGGACAGGCTGCGCGCAACGCCTGTGCCAATGGTCATGGCGTGGAAATTGGCCAGTTGCAGGGCGTTCATCGCATGGTCTGGTGCATCGGCACAGGCCAGATGCGACATCAAAAGATCGGGGCCTGTTTGCAAAACATAGGGGGCCGCTGCCTCCCATTCGGTCGGTTCCATCCCTAGGCGGTTCATGCCGGTATCCAGTTGCACGCCAAAGCCATGCCCGGGCAGGCTTTCCAGATGGCGGGTGATTTGGGCGACCGAGTTCAGCATCGGCGTCAAATCCGCAGCCCTGATCAGCGCCGCATCGCCCGCCATATGGCCCGACAGCACGTTGATCCGCGGCCCCGGCCCCAAGGCTTGCCGCGCGCGCGCGCCCTCTTCGGCTGCCGCCACGAAAAACGTCCGCGCTCCGGCTTGGGCCAAACTGCGCACAACGGCTTCGACTCCAAGCCCGTAGCCATCGGCTTTGACCACCCCGGCCGTCTCAACCCCGGTGGCTGACATCCGGTCTAAGGCCCGCCAATTGGCAGCCAAAGCGGTCAGATCAAGGGTCAAAGATGCCACAGCCATGGCGCGGTTTTGACAGGCGCGGGGCCGGGGTCAAGTCAAAAAGCACAAGCTAGGGGGTTATCGCCCCTCGTAAGCGGGGGACGGCATGGCTATGTCAAGGCAAGAGGAGTGCGCCATGCCCCAGACCCACGCGCCGTTCGTTCCCAGCCATGCTCATGGTGGCCCACAAGACTGGGGGCTGGTTTTGACCGGGGTCACGCTGCTTGGCCTTGGCATTGCCAGCTTTTCAGCCTTTGTGTGGCCCTTGCCCGCTTGGGCTGTCACCGGCGCGCTGGTGGGGGCTTATCTTGCCGGCGGCGTGCCGGCCGGGGTGCAGGCGCTGCGGGAATTGTTTGGCCGCTTGCGGCTGGATATTGACCTGTTGATGGTGGTGGCGGCTTTGGCCGCGGCGGCGGTGGGCGGGGCCTTGGAAGGCGCTGTGCTTTTGGCGCTGTTTTCGCTCTCAGGCACGTTAGAGCACCGCGCTTTGGGCAAAGCCCGCCGCGCGGTCGAGGCGCTGATGGCCTTGCGCGCCGACACCGCTTTGCGCGTGACGGAGGCGGGCGTGCAAGAGGTCGCCGTGGCCGATCTGCACCCGGGCGACCGCGTGGTGCTGCGACCCGGCGCGCGGGTGCCGGTGGATGGGCTTTTGCTCGAGGGTTCGGGCGAGATTGACGAAAGCACCATCACCGGCGAGTCGGTGCCCGTGACCAAAGAGCCGGGCGCGCAGCTTTACGAGGCGACGGTGAACCTGAACGCGGTCTTGACGATGCAGGTGGCGCGCGGCCTTGAACACTCGACCGTGGCGCGGATGATCAAACTGGTGACCGAGGCGCAGGGGATGAAGGCCCCGTCAGAACGCTTCAGCGACTGGTTCGGGCAGCGCTACACCGTGGCGGTTCTGGGCGGCGCGGTGCTGGCCTACGGCGTGTTGCTGTGGCTGGGCATACCGCCACAGCAAGCACTGTAT
>JBAXLX010000428.1:0-2683 GCA_037134595.1 Pseudomonadota bacterium | reverse complement strand
CAAGCGCCATTTGGCACGGTTGACGCGGGTATTAAGCGTGCGGCCTGACACGTTCAGCCGCTGGCTGAGCAGGGCCGAAAGCTTGGCTGTCATGTCTTCGATTGTCCGTGCTGTCATCGCTGCCCCATCTATGGCGGCCTTTTACGCTGGCCTTGGGTAAGGATCAACGTCTCTGGCGCGCAAGTCATCGCAGCGGTAAACTGCGCCCATGCTGACCACGATCCTGCACCCCGCCCGCGATGTGAAAGACCGCCCCCCCTTGGTGATTGCGCATGGCCTGTTTGGGTCAGGCCGCAATTGGGGCGCGATTGCGCGCATGTTGGCCACGCGGCGCGATGTGGTGGCGGTGGATATGCGCAACCATGGCGGGAGTTTTTGGGCCTCCAGCCAAAGCTATGCCGATATGGCGGGCGATCTGGCCGAGGTTTTGGCAAGCCTTGGCCCCGCCGACCTGCTGGGGCATTCGATGGGGGGCAAAGCGGCCATGCAGGTGGCGCTGACCCAAGGGCATCTGCTGCGCCGGTTGGTGGTGGCCGATATCGCTCCCGTGGCCTATGCCCACGACCAGACCCGCCATATTACCGCGATGCGGGGGCTTGATCTGACGGGCCTGACCTCTCGCTCCGAGGCGGAGGCGCGGTTGGCGTTGCAGGTCGACGACCCCGCTTTGCGGGCGTTTTTCTTGCAATCCTTGGACCTGAAATCCACCCCGCCCGCATGGCGGTTGAATTTGGACGCGCTAGAGGCCGCCATGCCCCAAATCATCGGCTGGCCTGAGACCCAAGGCCAGTTCGACGGGCCAACCTTGTTTCTGACCGGATCAGAAAGCCACTATGTGCAGACCAAAGACCGCGACGCCATTCGCGCGCTGTTCCCCCATGCCCGCTTTGCCAAGCTGATGGGCGCAGGGCATTGGCTGCACGCGGAGAAGCCAAAGGCTTTTGGCGAGACCGTGGCGCTGTTTTTAGACACCTAGCGCCACGATTTTTCTGCGAAAAATCAGGCCTTGGCCGGCCGTTGCTGTGACCCGGATCAGCCGGGTTTGCGCATCCGGTTCAAGAGCCCGTCTTTCAGGAAGAAATGGTGATACAGGGCTGCCAAGACATGCAGCGCGATCAGGGCCCACAGCAGCGCTTTGAACACGCCGCCGTGCAGTTCGGCCAAACTGTCAAACCCGCCGAAAAACGCCAGAAGGCCGCTGACAGGCAAGGCGATCATCAGGGCGTACAGGGCGATATGGCCCGCATCGCCTGCGAATTTCAGCAGCGGATGTGTGCCCGTGGGCGCATGGGGTGCTCCGCGCGTGACCCGCAGCGCCAAGCGCCATGCCACCAAAGCCAGCACGGCCACGCCGACCGCGATATGGACCCAAGCGCCGGTGGTTGTGGGCATGGGGCCGGTGTGTTCGATCTGGTCCCACAACTCGCTCATGGCATCGCTGAAAATCAGATTGAACAGGATCAATAGGGCCACGGCCCAGTGCAGCAGAATTTGTGTGCGTGAAAAGCCTTTGACCATGGGTCTCTCCAAGGGAATGGTAGCTGGGTTTATGGGTGAGGTGATGCTTTGCGGTCAAACTGTCAAGCTGACCCCGCCTTGGGCTGCCGATTGCTCGGCCCTGTCGAGCATCTTTTGCAAGGCGGCCCCCCGCGCGAAATCGGGGTCTGCGACGCCTTCGCCGCGAATGGCGGTGATGAAGCGTTCGTAGATCGTGCCCAGAACGGGGCAGTCAATATCCGCCCAAGTCGCCGTTTCCAGATCTGGTGCAAGGCAGGCGCGCAGGGCAGAGGTGTTGCGTTCCCACTGCACCTCTAGCCCGCCCAAGGTGCCGTAAATCCGCAAGCGCAGGTCGTTGAGATGCCCGCTGGCAAAGCGCGTGGCCCCCACGGTGCCCAAAGCGCCATTGGCCAGACGCAGGTGAAGGACGGCGCTGTCATTGGCGTCTAACGGATACTCGCCGATCTTGTCGCCCGGTGCCTTGGGAAACGTCGCCAGTCGGGCTGAGAGTTCTTCGACCTTCTGGCCAGCGATAAAGGTTGCAAAATCGAGGATATGGATGCCCACATCGCCCAAAACACCCTTAGAGCCATGCTGGGTCGACAGCCGCCACAGCCATTGGCTTTCGCGGTCCCAATGGCCCCAAGCGGGTTGGGTCAGCCACGATTGCAGGTAAGACGCCTCAAAATGCCGCACCTCGCCGATGGCGCCGGCGGCCACCATTTGGGCGGCTTTTTGTAGGGCGGCCACGTTGCGGTAGCTGAGGTTGACCATATTGACGACGCCCGCCTTGGCGGCCGCATCGGCCATGGCCTGCGCTTGCGCTTCCGACGTGGCGAGGGGTTTTTCGCACAAGATATGTTTGCCCGCCGCCAGCACCGGCATGGTGGTGGCGTAATGGGCGGCATCGGGGGTGACGTTGGTGACGGCGTCAAACGCGCCCCATGCCAAGGCCGCTTCCAGCGTATCGAAGGCGTTGGGGATTTTATGCTTGGCGCAGAAGGTCTTCAGCTGCTCGGGCCGGGTATCGACCCCGCCCACAAGCGTGACGCCTTTGATTTTGGCGAAGTTTTCGGCATGGTTGGCGGCCATGCCGCCGGTGCCAAGGATCAGGATGCAAACGGGTTTGGTCATCAGCGCAACCCCTCTTCGCCGTCTTGGTGCAGGCGGGGGCCTCGTTCGACCC
>JBAXLX010000427.1:0-2683 GCA_037134595.1 Pseudomonadota bacterium | reverse complement strand
CAATTGGCCTTCTGACCAGCCTGTTCGTCCATTTTGGAATAGGCTATCAAATATGTCGCGAGTGTTTCTTAGCGTGTGCCGGAACTGGTCTTGCGACCGACCATCAGCAAACTTCGCGAAAAACAGATCATAGCAGTCTGTCCATTTTTCAACATTCAGCACTTTCGGTGGCCGAGGTTTCTTACCATCCGAAAAGTCCGTGCATCGTGATAGGAAATATCCAATCAGGATAATATCGTCACTTCGCTTTATCGGCTTGGAAGAAGTTCTCACTTTCATGCCTAACCCACCACCTCTGCCACATCCAGCACAGCGTGCAGCATCACATCCGTGCCCGCCGCGGCCCATTGCGGCGAGATTTCTTCGGCCTCGTTATGGCTTAACCCGCCAACACAGGGGCACATGATCATCACGGTCGGGGCCACGCGGTTGATCCAGCAGGCGTCATGGCCTGCGCCAGAGACTATGTCTTGATGCGAATGGCCCAGTTTTTCAGCGGCTTGGCGGACAACGCCCACAAGGCGCGGATCGAAGGTGACGGGGTCAAAATGGCCGACGTCTTCAATGCCAATCCCCAAGCCCAGCTCTGCCGCCACCGCATGGGCGGCGCGGGTCACTTCGGCTTTCATCGCCTCTAGCTTGGGCAATTCGGGGCTGCGGATGTCGACCGTGAAGACCACTTTGCCCGGAATCACGTTGCGCGAATTGGGATAGACTTTCACCTGCCCCACAGCACCCACGGCGTTGGGCTGATGGCTCATGGCGATTTGGTGCACCCGTTCGGTGATGCGCGCCATGCCCAAGCCTGCATTCACCCGCATATTCATCGGGGTTGATCCGGTATGGGCGTCTTTGCCGGTCAGGGTGATTTCCAACCACCACAGGCCTTGGCCATGGGTGACCACGCCAATCGTTTTGCCTTCCGCCTCTAGGATCGGGCCTTGTTCGATGTGCAGTTCGAACATCGCGTGGATTTTGCGCGCGCCGACCTTTTCATCACCCACCCAGCCAATCCGCGCCAGTTCCTCGCCAAAAAGCTTGCCGTCCAGATCGCGGCGGGATTTGGCGTAATCTTCGGTATGCAGCCCCGCAAAAACGCCTGAGGCCAGCATCGCAGGGGCAAACCTTGCGCCTTCTTCATTTGTCCAGTTGGTCACAACGATCGGGTGTTTGGTTTGAATGCCCAGATCGTTCAGGCTGCGCACCACTTCCAACGCGCCCAAGACGCCAAGCACCCCGTCATAGCGCCCGCCGGTCGGTTGAGTGTCCAGATGGCTGCCCATATAGACGGGGAGTGCTGCAGGGTCGGTGCCGGCACGGGTGGCAAACATATTGCCCATCGTATCCACGCCCATCGTCATTCCGGCATCCGCACACCAGCGCGCAAACAGGTGGCGGCCCTCGCTGTCGGCATCGCTCAGGGTCTGGCGGTTGTTGCCACCCGCAATGCCGGGGCCGATCTGGGCCATCTGGTCCAAACTGTCCCAAAGGCGTGCAGCATTGATGCGCAGGTTTTCACCGGGTGCGGGCATGGCTCTCTCCCCTTAGGTCGCCGGGGTCTTGATGCCTCTTGCGACGAATCTTTTCTTGACCCTATGGTCAGAGCCAAGCGCACCACAGCCTGACCAACCGGTCAAGAAAATTCTGATGCCAAACCCATGACAGACACCCCTCGCCCGCTGCGGCGCACCGAAATTCGGCAACAGAATGAAGCGCTGATCCTGCAAGCGGCAGAGAAAGTCTTTGCCGAGGCGGGGTTTGGCGGGGCCACGATGCAGCTGATCGCCGATATGGCGGGGCTGCCCAAGGCCAATCTGCATTACTATTTTCCCACCAAAGAAGACCTCTACCGCCGCGTCGTGCATGACATCTTTGAAATCTGGCTGCACGCCGCCGACAGTATGGACCAAGCCCCCGGCCCCATCGAAGGCATTGGCGCTTATATTCAAGCCAAGATGGACATCTCGCGCCGCCACCCCAACGGGTCCAAAGTCTGGGCGTTCGAGGTGATGCACCGTGCCCCCGTCATTCAGGATTATCTGGAAACCACCCTGCGCGCGTGGACAAGCGGCCGCGTGCGCCTGATCGAACGCTGGATCGCCGAGGGCAAGATGGCACCCGTTGATCCTGAACATCTGCTCTATATGCTCTGGGCCACCACCCAGCATTACGCCGATTTCGGCCACCAGATCGAAACCCTCAACGCAGGGCCCTTAAGCGATGCCGATTGGCAAAAGGCCACCGACAGCGTGAAAACCATGATCCTGCGCGGCATTGGCGCGTTGTAACCCCGTTTTACAAACCCGCCGCCGCGCCCTAGGGTGGCGCGAACTCATCTGACTGGAGAGCCCATGACCGCCCCCACCCTGCCCGAACTTGAGGCCGAAGACCCCACCCTGATCCTGCCCTATTTCGACGAAGACATGGCCCTGCGTCTGGGGAATGCGATTGTTGCCTTGGCCCAGGCGCGCAAAGCGCCCGTGGTGGTCAACATCCGCAACGCCAGCCGCTGCTTTTTTCATGCCGCCCTGCCTGGGTCGTCAGCCAACAACGACAACTGGGCGCGGCGCAAGTCGAATGCGGCGCTGATGACGGGCCATGCCTCTTTGCTGATCGGGATGCGCCATCTCGCCCACAACCGCACGGTTGAAGGCGAAGGCTGGCCCCTGACCGACTTTTCCGA
>JBAXLX010000426.1:0-2685 GCA_037134595.1 Pseudomonadota bacterium | reverse complement strand
TTATGAACCTTTGGCTATGCGGGATCGAATGCCAGTCTTCAGCAAACCCTCATCGACACTGTCAACCTGACAAAGATCACCCAGTCGCGCGGCGGGCAGGAGGATTTTCGGGTCCCGAGCCCACTTCTCTTAAAACTGATCCAAAACTGCAGGCTGTCGCGGGTGTCCGTCAGAAATCTGTCCAAGAGCTGGCGAGGCATCCAACTATCGCAAAAGCTTGGTAAAACTGACGCTGGGCTGTCATGTGAGTGAAGTAGCCGCAGCGAACGGCTGCCATAGGTGCAGGTCATGCGGGTGTCGAGTCTTTTACCTGTTTTGGCCGCGCCGCTATTTTGAAAAAAACAGGAGTTCGATATGACAAAACACATGGGCCTTTTCGCGGGCGCAAGCTTGCTGGCCATGATGTCCGCAACCTTCGCCCATGCCGATGCCATGAGCGATCTGGAAGCTGCAGCCAAGGCGGAGGGTGCGCTGACCGTGATCGCGCTGCCGCATGACTGGTGCAACTACGCCGCTGTGATCGACGGCTTCAAGAAAAAGTATCCCGAAATTACCGTCAACGAACTGAACCCCAACGCAGGTTCGGGCGACGAGATCGAAGCAATCAAGGCCAACAAAGACAACACCGGCCCGCAATCGCCCGACGTGATCGACGTTGGCCTGTCGTTCGGCCCTGCTGCCAAGAAAGACGGCCTGATCCAGGCTTACAAAGTCTCTACTTGGGGTGACATTCCCGATTCCGTGAAGGACGCCGATGGCTTCTGGTACGGCGATTACTACGGCGTTCTGGCTTTGGGCGTGAACAAGGACATCGTCAAAGAAGCCCCGACAAGCTTCAAAGACCTGACCGATCCCAAGTTTGCCAACTCGGTCGCCATCCCGGGCGATCCGCGGACCGGCAACTCGTCGATGATGACGGTCTACGCTTCGGGCGTTGCGTCTGACAGCAAACTTGCGGGCGCTGATGCGATGAACGCTGGTATCGCCTATTTCAAGGCGCTCAAGGCGTCCTCGAACCTCGTTCCGGTCAACGGCTCGGCGCAGAACCTCGCGCAAGGCACCACGCCGATCTATTTCGACTGGGATTACAACCTGTTGGCGATGCGCGACAAACTGGCTGGCAACCCGCCGGTTGACATCGTCATCCCGTCGGATGCCGTCATTGCCGGCGTTTATGTGCAGGCCATCTCGGCTTACGCGCCCCACGTCAATGCCGCTAAGCTGTGGATGGAATACATCTATTCTGACGAAGGCCAGATTGGCTGGTTGTCGGGCTACTGCCACCCGATCCGCTTCAACGCCATGTCGGCGGCCGGCACGCTGCCCGCTGATCTGATGGCAAAACTGCCTCCGGCTGACGCCTATGCCAAAGCCGTCTTCCCGTCCTTGGACGAGCAAGGTGCCGCCAAGACCGCGACGGCGGACAACTGGGCCAAGGAAATGGGCGCTAACTAAGCGCTTGGCCCGGGCCTGACGCCCGGGCATCCCCCTCGAACCCGAGGGGAAGCGGCCTTGTCCGCTTTCCTTCGGGTTTTTCCATTCCGGCCCTTTAGAAAGATCCGGCGAAAGAGTGCAAGCGTGACAGACCCTACACCGCCAAAATCTGCACGGATCGCAAGGGCCTTCACGTGGTCGTGGCTTGGGGCAATGCCCTATTTGTCCTTCACGTTCATCTTCCTGATCGCCCCAGTCTCTTACCTGATCATCGGCGCCTTCCAATCCCCTGAGGGGCATTTCACCTTTGACAACATGGTCGGCCTCGCCAACCCGCAGATCGCCGCCTCGTACTGGCTGTCGATCCGGTTAAGCCTTGCCTCGGCCTTGATCGGAACCGTCACCGGGTTGCTTTTGGCCCATGCGCTGATCCTTGGCGGTATGCCAAGTTGGATCCGGCAGGCGCTGACCACGTTTTCCGGTGTCGCATCGAATTTCGCAGGGGTGCCCCTGGCCTTTGCCTTCATCGCCACGCTGGGTCGTCTGGGCCTGGTGACCGTGGCTTTGAAGGACTTGGTCGGCGTGAATATCTACAGCATGGGCTTTTCGCTGTTCTCCTTTTGGGGGCTCGCGGTCACCTACCTTTACTTCCAGATGCCGCTGATGCTGCTTGTCATCACGCCGGCGCTTGAAGGTTTGAAAAAGGAATGGCGCGAAGCCGCCGAGAGTTTGGGGGCCTCGGACGGCCAATATTGGCGCATGGTTGGCGCGCCCGTGCTGGCGCCCTCGGTGCTGGGGTGTTTCTTGCTGCTTTTCGCGAATGCCTTTGGCACCTTGGCCACCGTGATCGCCTTGACGGGGTCGAACTTCTCGGTGGTCCCAATCCTTCTCTTCCAGCAAATCCGCGGCAATGTGCTTTACAATCCAAACCTTGGCTATGCGCTGGCGCTTGGGATGATCCTGATCATGTCAGTGTCGAATGTCATCTACCTCGGCCTGCGCCAGCGTGCGGAAAGGTGGCAAAAATGAAGCGGCGCCTGCGCATCGGGCCGATGATCATCACGATCGCTGCCATGCTTTACTTCTTCGTGCCGCTGTGCGCTGCGTTTGAGTTCTCGCTTCAAATGAAGCGGGGGGAACTGTCCTTTGCCGCCTATGGGTCGGTCTTTCAAGACGGGGTCTTTGTCAACGCGCTGACATTCTCCATCCTCGCTTCTGCGGCAGCCATCCTGTTTGGCGCGCTCTTGGTCG
>JBAXLX010000425.1:0-2769 GCA_037134595.1 Pseudomonadota bacterium | reverse complement strand
GGTGTCAACCCCAAGACCGCCCTCCAACGTGTCATTGCCAGCCCCGCCGTTAAGACTGTTATTGCCACTGTTACCAGTCAGCCAATTTCTGCCCACATTTCCAGTTCCACTCCAATTGCCACTGCCGAGCAGAGTCAAATTCTCGAGGTTTGCCCCGAGTGAGTAGGAAGCGTCAATCTGAACCGTGTCCGTTCCCGCATCTACCGCTTCGGTCACTACATCAGTGCTATCAATGACATAGGTAGCGTTTCCGGCGCCGCCTTCCAACGTATCAACCCCAGCACCTCCGTTAAGCACATTGGCACCCCGGTTGCCCATGATCAGGTTATTCAGGCTGTTGCCAGTGCCATCAATTTTTTGACTCCCCGTAAGTATCAGGTTCTCAACATTCGCAAACAAAGCAGAGACAGTGACCGAGGACGTAACGGTATCTGTGCCCGCACTGCCACTTTCAACGACGGAATCTCCTGAATTATCAATTATATAACTATCATTTCCCGCCCCACCGGTCAGGGTGTCAGCCCCCGCCGAACCGTCGAGCGTATCCTTTCCATCGCCGCCGTAAAGGATATTATTTCCAGAGTTTCCGATCAGAATGTTATCCAACGAATTACCGGTTCCTGTTACGTTGGATGCGCCAGTAAAGGTGAGGTTTTCAACATTCGCGCCCAGAGTATAGCTGATATCGGTCCGAACAGTATCGATCCCTGCATTTGTTGCTTCGACAACAGTATCTGAGGAATCGACGATATAGAGATCATTTCCAGAACCACCAACCAAAGAATCTGACCCGACCCCGCCAATCAAGGTGTCATTTCCTGAATCGCCAGTTAACGTATTGTTCCCGCTGTTGCCCGTCAGCAGATTGTCCAGACTGTTTCCAGTCCCCGCGAAAGCGCCGGTTCCCGCAAGGGTCAGGTTTTCTAAATTGGCGCCAAGACTATAGCTGCTTGCAAAAATAACGGTATCGGTCCCGCCGTTCGTATCTTCGATGATCGTGTCATTGGCATCAATCATATATGTGTCGTTGCCCGTCCCACCTGCCAACGTATCCGAACCCGCCCCGCCGTCGATGATATTCTCTCCGGAATTTCCAGTGATGCGATTGTTCAGCGCGTTCCCATTTGCATTAATCGCTGCTTACCCAAGCAGTTTAATATTCTCAACATTGCCGAACAAGGACGAAATCGTTATGGTCGATTGAACCGTGTCAACGCCCTGAGACGTTAATTCTGTCACAACATCACCGATATTATCCACAAAGTAGGAATCGTCGCCGGAACCGCCGATCATTGTATCGGCCCCTCGCATGCCGTCCAGCGTATCATTACCAGAAGCGCCGATTATAATGTTGGCGATGTCATTGCCGCGCCCGGAAAAACTCGTGTTGCCGGTATAAGTCAGTTTCTCGACAGTTCTTGCCAGAATGTAAGTTGCAAGGGAAGTGCGGACCTCGTCATAACCGCCGCCCGAAGTCTCACGGATTATATCGCCTGCCGTATCCACCAAATAGGTATCGTTTCCACTTCCGCCGACCAATGTGTCTCGTCCACCGCCACCATTGAGCGTGTCATTACCACCGAGGCCACTCAAACTGTCTTTACCGTCAACTCCGTTCATGGAGTCATCGGATTCAGTTCCCGTTCGCACGCGCACTGCGTTGGGATCAAGATCGAAGAACCCATAGTCAGCTAACCACGCCCAACCCAGTTCGGGAACCTGATCCAGCGAGGGCACTTCAATCCAAAGGCCAGAGTAAAGATTTGGATCGGCATCAATCTCTGCTTGGGTCACGGCTTCTACAGCAATGACCAGTCCATCCGATACATTCGCAAAATAGGAAGTGGTCATCTTACCCTCAAGAAAGTTCTACTTGGCAGCAAAAAGATTTTTCAAATCTTTTGGTGATGCACGATTGGAGTCGAATATGCTTCTCATGTGTGCGCCCGGCGCGATGCGGATGCTTGAAGTCGGTATCTAAAGAGAAAAATATATCATAAATATATATTTCATTCCCATTAGTTCGAGCAGTGCATCCATACGACAGGGTGAGGCCCTCAAGATTGACCAAGTGTCAAGGGTATCAACGGATCAACCCTGCTATTAAGTTAGCGTCAATTGTCCTTCGCGCGCAAGGATGACGTGCGATATCCGGCAGAAACGGCGACAGCATCGACAGCCCCCTCTGAGCGCGGATTTTGGGCGAAAAATATCTAGAATCTTACTTAAAGAATCATCGCAGAACCCGTGCAGATTTCACTTTGATTCTAATTTTTTGGAATAACTGTGCAATTATTTGTTTTCCTTCGAGGTTATTCAAGTTCAAATGGCAGACAAAAATAAATAGAGACACGCGGAGAATATTTATGACGGCAGCGCTGCGGACGCTGGTGTCGCCTTTTCTATAACATAGCGATTTTAGGCCGAATAACCCCAACCAGCGAACCGCCGTAAGTCATCATCTTATTGCCAATTGGGAGACATGGCCCGCACCTGCGCAGTAAGGGGTGATGGGCGAGCCCCCTCCCCAATCGGCCGTGCCAAAGCCGCCAGCGTCGGCACGGCATAAAAGCTTGCGCGAAAGGCCTTGCCTTTCGCGCGCCGCCAGATCACCGACCGCTCAGGTGCCGCAAAAGGTAACGTAGGGGCCAAAGTCCTGCGGCGCGGGGAGGCTAAACGGCTCCAGCATCGGATCGTCGGAAAAGGGTTGGCGGATTGCCGCCAGCAGCGCCTCAAACGGGGCAAGGTCGCCGGCGTGGGCGGCGGTCA
>JBAXLX010000424.1:0-2772 GCA_037134595.1 Pseudomonadota bacterium | reverse complement strand
GGTTGCCGTTTCATGACGAGGTGGCGTCATACACCGCTGCGCAAAAGGCCACCGCACAGGCGCTTATTCCAGGGAAATCCCTGGTGCAAAATGATGTGCGCGTGGCCTTTGATGGCGCGTTGGCGGGAAGGCCGGGTGTTTTGATCCTTGCGGGAACCGGATCGATGGCCTGGGCGAGCCGCAATGGCCCAGACGATCCGCATGTTCGCGTGGGTGGTTGGGGCGACGCCTTTGGTGATGAAGGCAGCGCGTTCTGGATTGGTCAAAAGGCCTTGGCGGCGGTCAGTTGCAATCTGGATGGTCGCGCCCCTGCACTCACGCTTTCGCATGGTATTTTGTCGGCACTTGGGTTGCAGGGCGGCGATTTGATGGGCTGGTGCTACGGGCTAAAAAACCGTCGTACCGGTTTTGCCGGCCTTGCCGTCGCTGTGTCGGCGCTTGCCGATGCTGGGTGTGCCGAAGCAGAGGCCATTCTGCACAGCGCCGGAGATCATCTGGCGGCACATATTGCAGCAGCTTGGCAGCAGACAAATCCGCAAAGCCCAATGCTTTGGAGCTATGCGGGCGGTGTCTTTTCCAGCCAGATTGTGCTGCGCCGCGTTGCAGAAAAGCTGTGCCACGCGCCGATTTCTCCCAGACTTCCGCCCGTGGGCGGTGCTATCCTGCGCGCCGCCCGTCGCGCTGGATGGGTCATAGACGAGGCTTGGTTGGACCGTCTGGCGGCCTCACTTGCTGGAAATTGAACAATTACTGCCCGCTTTAGGAAACTGGAGTGGTGAGGGGAAGCAACCCCTCATTATCGAGGACCAATCGCACCACAGGTTCGCGCACTTCGGGGGAAAACTTGTTCGTTGTCTTGCTCATGATCCTCCATCCTACTGAAAGCTTGATCTGACCTTGCCAGTTCGCTGAGCTATTTACCAAAAGTGAAATAACAACCCCCCTTGGTGAAATCTGGCTCTAGATTTCATTGATAGCGCTAACAATCCGCAACGTAATGATTGTGGGAGGACCCTAATCTAGGCGTTGCATGCCCTCTGAACCAAGGGTCGGATAGAAATTCAGGATGGCCAAATCGTTCGTCGCGCGAAAAACCCGCGGCAAGTGGGGTGGCGAAGGACCCGCTTCGCCAATCCAGGCCTCAGTCGCAGTCTTGGTAATTGCTTACCATGCAAATCCGTGCGCGCCGCTGGGCTTCGGATATGTCGGCGGTAGCCTTGGCTAAGACCTTTTCGTAGAATTTACCGCAGACCGCGCCTTCTAGGTCGCGAGCGACGGCATCGACAATAGCAGCGTCAACCAGATCTTCGTCGGATACGGCGTCTGAAAGCACATCTCGTCTCTCGCAGCCAGAACTATCACCTAAAGCACACACCAGGCTAAGTTGAATATGAGCAGAAGTAAGGTCGACAGGTACGCCTAGAGACACAGCATCGGCGTCGGGCAGCAGAAGTCAACCGCGACTTGCCAATTCTTCAAGCCTGCTGCCGTCTCGTCCACCAGTTGGTCGATCGCGGCGGCCTCGGAAAGCATGGCGGAAAGGGACAAAAGGGACAAATCGGATCCTATCCAGCGTATAGGGAAAGCGAGAGAGTTTTTTTGAGCTACGGGCGATAGATGTTGATTTGTCCCTTTTGTCCCTTTTCATACCAACTTTAGCCCCTTCAGACCGCGCCGCCCGTTGCTCTTGGCGGGTTCAAAGCCGCGTGTCTTTAACTCCTTGATCAACGTCAGTTGTGTCCAAGCCTTCAGTCCTTGCCCTTCGCACCACTGCGCGAAATGGCGGTGCAGGTCCTTAGCGCTTGTGAAGTGGCCCTGCACTTTCAGCAATTCGTCGCCGACAAACTGCCCCAGCGTGTCTTCGTCATCCATGTATTCAGCGGACGCAGCAACCACCTTGGCAGGAACGTCAAGACCATGCTCCAGCCACTGCAAGGCTCCGTCGATCGCCCACCTTAGGATTGCAGGACCTTCTGCCTTCAGCTTGTCGGATAGCCCCTTGTCGCGCTTCTCAGGCGATATCGTGACAGCGAAGGGAACCAACACGACACGCGCGCGGATTGCTTCATCAACCCCTCTGAAGGAAGGCTGATTATTCCCAGCAATCATCAGGGTCAACTGCGGGTCGAAGTCGAAGAAGTCGCCGCGCATGAAGCGGGCTGTCATCCTGTCGCCGCCAGTCAGATCTTTGATGACGGATTCATCCCAAGTCTTGCCCACCGGCAACTCACTGCCCGCCACAAGCCTTGCACCTTGCAGTCCAGCCAAGCCTGTTGAGTGTTTCTCGCCGTTGGTGTTCAGGAACGTCTCGGCCCCGGCCCGGCGGGCGTAATCGGCCCAGAGCCAAGTCAGCGTGTTGATGAAGACCGACTTGCCGTTACGGCCAGTGCCGTAGAGGAACAGCAGTTTGTGTTCTGTAGTCAACCCCGTCAGGGCGTAACCCGCGGCGCGCTGCATAAAGGACACCAGTTCGGCGTCACCGCCGAAGATCTCTTTCAGGAAGGTCAGCCAAAGGTGCGGGCGGGACCCGGGCTCAGCGGGTGCGCAAGCGGTCAGCTTGGTAATCATATCATCGCGCATGGCTGGCCTCAGTTGACCCGTGCGAAGGTCGACCGTTCCGCCGGGTGTGCCAAGTAGCAGGCGGTCGGCGTCTAAGGCATCAGAACGTGCCACGCTGGCGCAGTTTGATCGGGCAAGGCTTTCGACAGCGGCGACGGTATTCTTGCTGCGCATGTTCCGTGCTTGATCCCTAGCCCAGCGGCGAAGCTGGAA
>JBAXLX010000423.1:0-2790 GCA_037134595.1 Pseudomonadota bacterium | reverse complement strand
GTCAGCTGCGGCTTGGTCGGCTGCAGCTTGGTCTGCGGCTGGGTCGACCCCAAGGGCCTGTTCGGCATCCGACTGACACGAGTCAGGGCTGGACAGAACGGCACATACGGCCCCATCGGGGCAGGGGCTTGCGGCATCGGGCAAGCAGATCACCTGCGTATCCCCGACCATCGCGGATTGGTAATCTTGCGCTTTGGCCGCGAAGGGCGGCACGATGTACAGCGCCATAGAGAGGGCCGTCATCCCGTTGATCATTTGCTTCATGCACTTACCCCTTACGTTTCTGGGCTGATTCGTCCGGCTTTCCGGACTCAAACCTGCCGCTTACTTACCACCTTTGCCACCATCGAGGCCTGATATGCGATAGCAGCGTTGTGTGACACGATATCACCCCCCACCGCAACGTAAGTTTTCTCGTTAGTTCATGGGCTGCATCGCTTCCAAATCGGCTGCACGGGCCAAGGTGAGGCGGGTGTTGCATTGCACCACCACCATCCCCTCCATCGAGCCGCCATGCACCATGTAGCCTTCGGCCGCGCAAGTCGCATCGCGGAAGGTCATCCAAGCCCTTTGGCCATCGCGCAACGCGGCCTCGGCACCCTGCTCGGCGGGGTCAAGGCTGGCATCGATGCTGGCCATATAGTCGATGGCCGGCCCGTAAGCCGCATTCAGACGGGCATCGGCGGCCAGGTAGTCTTGATCGGCGCATTGGGTCATGTCGATTTGCGTTTGCGGGTTGGTGCAGTCGATCTGCTGGGCAGAGGCGGCGAAGGGCAAAGACATCAGGGCGAGGGCGTAGAGAGGGGACCGGGTCATCGAAAGCTCCTTAAGCGGGGGCGAGGGGGGCAGGTATGCCGTCTTTTGCCATGCAATCGCTCTGGAAATCCAGTGCACTTTCGGCTAGGCCGCTGGCATGATGAACCGGCTGACCTTGACGCGCCCCGATGACATGCACCTGCACTTGCGCGATGGGGCGATGTTGACGGCTGTCGCACCCCAATCCGCGCGCGATTTTGCC
Source organism: Pseudomonadota bacterium (assembly GCA_037134595.1). GTDB lineage: Bacteria > Pseudomonadota > Alphaproteobacteria > Rhodobacterales > Rhodobacteraceae > Stagnihabitans. Next base: position 1,772 of record JBAXLX010000423.1, on the reverse strand, counting down.
CGCGCGCTGATCATGCCGAACTTGGTGCCGCCGGTGGTCACACTGGCGCAGGCTTTGGCCTACCAAGGGCGCATTCTGGCGGCCTTGCCCGAGGGGGCGCAATTTCAACCGCTGATGACGCTGTATCTGACCGACACCACCGATCCGGCCGATGTGGCACAGGCGGCGGCTTTGGGCGTGGTGAAAGCCGTCAAGCTTTATCCCGCAGGCGCCACAACCAATTCGCACGGCGGCGTGCGTGATCTGGATAAGGTCATGCCGGTGCTGGAAAAGATGGCCGAGATCGGCCTGCCCTTGTGCATCCACGGCGAGGTGACAACGCCGCAGGTGGATATCTTTGACCGCGAGGCCGTCTTTATCGACACCGTGCTAGACCCGCTGCGCCGCCGCCTGCCGGAATTGCGCATGGTGATGGAGCATATCACGACCGAAGAGGGCGTGGCCTATGCCGCCCAAGGCGGCACGCTGGGCGCCACGATCACCACCCACCACCTGATCTTGAACCGCAACCACCTGCTGGTGGGGGGCATCCGCCCGCACTATTACTGCCTGCCCGTTGCCAAGCGCGAAAAGCACCGGCTGGCGCTGCGCCGCGCTGCAACCTCGGGCGACAGGGCGTATTTTCTGGGCACCGACAGCGCGCCGCATGTCGATGCGCTCAAAGAACATGCCTGCGGTTGCGCTGGCTGCTTTACGGCCCCAAACACCATGCCGCTTTTGGCGCATGTCTTCGAAGAAGACGGCGCTTTGGACAAGCTGGAAGCCTTTACCAGCCAGAATGGCGCGGCCTTTTACGGCCTGCCGCAAAACGCAGCCCAGATCACCTTGGTCAAATCCGATCATCCCACGGTCTTTGCGCCCAAGATCCTGTCTGAGGCCGGACCCGTCACCGTCTTTGACCCCGGCTTTGCGGTCTATTGGCAGGTGCAAGCCTAACCCTGCCCCCCAACGTTCGGAGCCCCCATGATCCCCGCCAGTTTCCCCGCCGCTGACGACATCGCCCGCCTGACCGCCCGCGCGCTTCTGGAAATTGGCGCTGTGCATTTCAATGCCGCCACCCCTTTTACCTTGGCGAGCGGTCTGCCTTCGCCCACCTATATCGACTGCCGTAAGCTGATCTCTTATCCGCGCATCCGCTCGGTCTTGATGGATTTTCTCTGCGTCACCGTGATGCGCGATGCCGGGATGGAGGCGTTTGACAATATCGCCGGTGGCGAGACGGCGGGGATTCCCTTTGCGGCCCTTGTCGCCGAACGCTTGGCCCTGCCCATGACCTATGTGCGCAAGAAGCCCAAAGGCTACGGGCGCAATGCGCGCATCGAAGGGGTGATGAGCGAAGGCCAACGGGTCTTGCTAGTCGAAGATCTGACCACCGATGGCGGATCGAAGCTGTCTTTTGTCGATGCCATTCGCGAGACGGGGGCTGTGTGCGCCCATACGGCGGTGATTTTCTACTACGGGATTTTTCCCGAAACGGTCGCTCGATTGGCCGATCATGGCATAAAGCTGCATCACCTGTGCACATGGTGGGACGTTCTGGCCGAGGCGCGCGCGCAAGGGGCGTTTGATGCCGCGACCTTAAGCGAAGTGGACAGCTTTCTGCACGATCCGGGCGCTTGGCAGGCTGCACGCGCCAAATAGGCGGTGTGCTCTATGCCCGGCAGGGGGGCCGTCTGCCCCCCCCCCCCCCCCCCCCCCCTCCCCCCCCCCAAGAATGAGGCGAAAGGAAAGGGAAAGCGGGGAAGGAAAGGGGGGGGGAGATGGGTGAGGTG